>RFHZ01000902.1 GCA_003696125.1 Nitrospinota bacterium | reverse complement strand
TCGCATCGGTCTTGAGATAGACCATACCGAGATGATAACGGAAGAGCGGGTTCTGCGGCTCTGCTTCGACAATCTCCTCTAACAGGGAGAGGGCCTGCTGGTAGTCTTCTTGCAGGTAGTACCACCACGCCAGGGTGTCCCTGATCTCCGCATCGTCTGGGGCCAGATCCAGCGCCTTGCGCAGGTAGAGATAGGCCGAGGCCTGGTCTTGAAAATGGACCAGGGTCACCCAGGCCAGGTTGTTTAAGAGGAAGGGATCGTCAGGAGCATACTCCAAGCCTTTCTGGTAAACCTCTCTCGCCTTCTGGTACTCCTTGCCCTCCTCGTACAGGCTGCCCAGAGCCTGATACGCTTTGATGAAATAGGGATTGATCTCTATGGCTCTCTGCAGGAGAGTTATGGCTGCCTGCCTCCTTCCCTGCCTGGCGGCAAGTGCGGCCAGGCTATAGTAGGGAATGACCGAAGCCGGGTTGGCTTCGCGAGCCTTTGTCCAGTACACCTCTGCCCTCGCCTCCTCTCCCTGCTCCTGGTAAAAATTCCCGAGCAGCATGAGGATCAGGGAGTTCGTATCGTTGCCATAAGGAGCCAGCCGCTCCTCCATCGCGGCCGGACTCATCCCGGTCAGTCGTCCCAGGCTGAGTTCGAGAAACACGTGCTCCACAGAGGAGGACTCGATCCGGGTCAGGTAATGGCGCGCCTTTTCCGGCCTGTTCTGCGCCAGCGCAAGCAGGGTCCACAGGAAGGGGAGGCTCGGATTGCGGGGAGAGAGATGGTCTACCACGGCAAATTCGTACTCGGCCGGGGCTAATGCCCCCTGTAAGTAGAGGGCTATGCCGTTGAGGAGATGGGCGTTAACGTTTCCCGGATCGAGCTGGAGTACCAGCCGGGCATGTTCAGAGGCGAGGGTATACCTCTTCTGGGTGAGATAGAGGGTGGCCAGCAGGAGATGGGCAGGTGGGAAAGCGGGAAAGTTCTTGATCGATTGTTTCAAGGCCTGAATAGCCAGGAGCCGGTTGTTCTTCAGCGTGTGCACCACTCCCAGATAGTAATGGACCAGAGAGGAGCGCTCGTTCTTGAGAAGGGCCTCGTTCAGATGGAGCAAAGCCAGGTCCAGATCCCCCTTCCTCAGGTAGTACTCCCCCAGGAGGAGCAATCCCTGGTAGTCATCCCGGTTATTCTGGCGATACACCTTGATGAGCCGCTCTGCCTCGTCCAGCCGCTGCAGGTACAGGTAGTGTTTGATGGTTCTGGCCAGGAGGGCAGGCGAAGGGGGGAGTTCCTCCTGGATCTTTTGGAGTAGAGCCAGGGCAGCCTCCAGATTCCCCATCTTCAGGTAGACATTGCTGAGCACAAAGAGGAGGTTGTAGTCGGCCGGGAAACGGGTGAGGGCCGCCTTTGCCGTCTCCTCTGCCTCTGCATACCTCTGCAGGGCAATATAAAAGTGGATCAGGGCGATATACGGACTGCTATCATTGGGGGAGAGGAAGAGGGCCTGCAGGTAGTTCTCCTCGGCCAGAGCAAAACGCCGCTGCAAGAGGGCGGCATTGGCCAGGCCGATGTAGGCCTTGCTCGAGGCTGGATCCCGGGCCAGGGCGAGCCGAAAGTAGCGTTCCGCCGCCCTGTAGTCCTGCTCTTTCAGGCGGATATTCCCCAGCAAGATGGAGATCTCCGGGGTGTAACCGTAGCGACGGGCCAGCTCTTTTGCCACCGCCTTCGCCTTCTCTGCATCTCCGAGCAAGAGATAGAGATAGACGATATAGGCATTCAGGCGGATCGACTGGGGCTGAGCTTTTTCCAGGGCGTCTACGGCCTGGCGAAAATCACCGAGCTTAAAGGCGGCTACTCCCTTGATGTAGTAGTACTCAGGAGTCTTTTCGCTCTCCGGGGGAAGCGTGCTCAACAGGGAGAGAGCCTCGTAATAGCGCTCGGCATAGAGGGCGGCTCGAGCCCGGGCCATGGTCTCGGCAGGAGGGATCGACTGGGGGACAGAGCAGCCCAGCATGACCGTCCCGATCAAGAGGACTGTCCAGAACAACCGATTCTCTTCTGCTCGCATGCCAGACCTCCCTGCGTCGTCAAGCGTCGCCAATCCCTAGCGCTCAAACATCGCCTTGACCGCGGTACTCAAGAGGAGCAGGAAGCCGAGATAGATCAGGGCTTCCCCTTTGTTTTCCATCAGGTACCTGATCAGAGCCATCATCTTGTTGAAAATGCGGATAACCAGGCTGTTCTCCATCGAGGTGGAGGGGTCGAGCTTCTGCTCGGGAGCGGTCATGAGAGTCACCGCCGGGGGGGATGGCCCCAACAGGCTGGAACCGGTCATCTGCACGCCTCCTCCCCCGCCCTGTCCCGGGAGCTGGGAGCGGAGCAGGTGATACAGGACACGCGGTCCACCTCCCCCGGCACCACCTACCGCCACTTCTTCCCCTTCCTCCTCCTTCTCCTTTCTCTCTCCTGCATGCAGGTAATGCCTGGAATCCAGGGTGATGGCATACTTGACCCAGGAGCGGTTGGGCTCGGTGTTGAGCAGGGCTCTATAGCGCTCGTTGATCGCTTTTAGCTCCTTTAAAATGGCCATGATCTCGTTCTCGAGGGCGATGAGTTCGATCTCCCGGTTAAAATAGTTGCCCAGTTGTCCCCAGATGGTAAAATCCAGGAACTCTGATTGCAGGGGATACTCCAGCGGAGGATAGGGGGAGAGGGAGAGGAGAGGCGTTACCCCTGGCACCTGGTGGGGAGTGATGCTGAACTCCAGTTCGTCCCTGTTCAGTCCCAGGAAGGAGAGGGTGCTGTACAGGTAGAGGGAGGAGCCGGGGGAGGAATCATGAGGCAGGTAGTAGGAAAAGTCGTGCGTATCGAGAGGGGGAAACCCCTGTTTGCTTGCACTCCACCCCCGGCTCCAGGTAGTCAACAGGATGAGCAACAGACCGATGATCGGTACGTATTTCGGCAACATAAGAGCCTGCTCTTTCCTTAGAGGAGATGGTACCCCCCTCTCCTGGCGTTGGACCTCATGACCGCTCACCTCTCCCTCTCCCCCTATTTTAATGCAAAAATCACACCAACCTGCCGATAAAAGGGGAACTTTCTCTCCTCTTTTCCCTGAAGTCCCTGCCTGTATCCACTTTTGTAGACAGAACTTCTTCCCATCATGGGCAGGTCCCTGCCCCCCTTTTTCCCGGCAGGAGAGGGGAAAATTGTAAAGAATTCCGACAGTAGAGGAAGCAGCAAAGGGAGAGCAGCCAGAAGAAAGCCGAGAAACAAGGTCTCAGCGAGATGAACCCTCCTCTTCTGCAACTGTAAAGTTTTCCGACACTAAGAGGCGGGACGTTCCAGCTTTTTTACCAGCAGATCGCGTAGAGATCCGTACACACCGGTGGGGAGAAAGATGATGAAGATCACCAGTAGTGCCCCGTAGATCATCTCCGAGAGCCCGGCGTACTGCCCCCCTAAGGAGACGCGCAGCGATTCCGAGAGGATCGTGATGATGGCAGCTCCCACAGTAGGTCCCAAAAAGCTATAGGCCCCTCCTAAGATGGCCATGAAGGCGATTTGTAAGGAGATCCCCACCCCGGAGAGGGTCGAGGGGTTAAGATAGGTGACGTACTGGGCGTACAGTGCGCCGGCCAGGGCGGTCAAAAAGGCGCTGAGCAGCGTCACCTTCAACTTGTTCCGGGTCACGCTGATCCCGATGGAGGCGGCCGCGACTTCGTCCTCCCCGATAGCCAGCAGGGCATTACGGGTCATGCTCTTGTCCAGCCGGGCCCACAGGTAGAGAGCGGCCAGCCAGAAGACCATGGTGATGTAGTAGAAATATCTCTTGTCCGTAAACTGCAGGTAGAGAGGAGCGGTGCCCAGAGAGCGGAGCGTCATCCCCAGCGATCCACCGGTCACCTCCCGGAAGAGGATGATGACCAGGCGGACGATCTCCCCCAGGGCCAGGGTGACCAGGACAAAGTAGTCCCCGATGACCTTGTAGCGGAAGCAGGGGTATCCTATCAGGAGGGCCAGCAGGGCAGCGGCGATTCCACCGCAGAACATCCCGATCCAGGGGGAAAGGTTATAGAAATTGAAGAGGAGAGTCGAGGTGTACGCTCCCAACCCCAGAAAGGCGCCATGACCCAGGGAGAGGAGCTCAAAGCGGCCCATGAAGGACCAGACCGTGGCGATATAGGCCCAGATGAAGATGAGGATGGCCATGTGGACGATATAAGGGGAAGGAGAAAAGAAAGGAAAGAGGAGGAGTACCACCAGCAATAGACCGATTAGTCCCGACTTCCAGATTGGCTGCATCACGCTCCCTCTCGCTGTCCCAATAACCCTTCCGGTCGAACCAGGATCATCAGAATGAACAGGACAAAGACCAGGATATTGGCAAACTCAAAACTGGCTAAGACCGCCGAAATGTTCAGGATCTCGCTGATGACAAAGGCACTGATAAAGGAGCCCATGAAGTTCCCCAGCCCTCCCAGCACGACGATCATAAAGGCGAGCAGGACAAAACGGAGGCCAAAATCGGGATAGACCGAGTACTGGAGGGCAAAGAAGACTGAAACCACCCCGGCCAGGGCTCCCCCCAGTCCGGCCGTAATCAGATAGACGAGCCGGGGGTTGACGCCCATCAACTCCACCCCTTCCCG
>RFHZ01000901.1 GCA_003696125.1 Nitrospinota bacterium | reverse complement strand
CCCTGGAGCCGAAGCCGGTCCAGAAGCCGCATCCCCCCATCTGGATCGGCGGTCGTTCTGATGCCGCCCTGCGGCGTGCCGCCCGGGTAGGGGAGGGATGGGTCTCCTATGTGGTCACCCCGGAGCGCTTTGCCCAGAGCCTGGAGAAGATCGAGGCGTTTGCCGCGGCAGCGGGGAGAGAGCTTCCGGCCGATTTCGTCCCGGCCCATCTCGTCTTTCTCACCATCGACCAGAGCCGCGAGGCAGCGCATCGCACTGCCGCCACCCTTCTCTCCCGTCGTTACAACCAGCCTTTCGATCGCCTGGTCGATAAGTACGTGGTGTTTGGAACACCAGGGCAGTGCCTGGAGAGGCTGGAGGCCTTTGCCGAGGGTGGTATCCGCTACTTCATCCTGAATCCGGTCTGCCCACCGGAACGCCGGCGTGAGCACCTGGAGATCTGTGCGGCCGAGATTCTCCCTCGCTTCAAGAACAGAGGCTGAGCCTTTACCACGGCATCGTTCGTCCGGTATAGCGTCTTCCCAGTTCGGCAACAGCAGCATTGGGGGCACTGCAAACCATGACC
The DNA here is from genome assembly GCA_003696125.1 of Nitrospinota bacterium. Lineage (GTDB taxonomy): Bacteria > Tectomicrobia > Entotheonellia > J063 > J063 > J063. The sequence continues at coordinate 2,095 of RFHZ01000901.1, read as the reverse complement.
CCTTCGTCGATCATGGTGGTGATATCCTCCTCTTTCACCTGATTTAAGAAGAAGAGGTTATTCGCCTTACAGGCATCCTTGACCCGCTCACGAATGGCGAGCATCTCCGGGGGATAGGGAGGATCGTGGCGTTCCGGATAGCCGAGCGACATCCCCATATCCCCTGGCCCCCACTCTGCAAAGGCAATCCCGGGAACGGCGAGGGTCTTTTCCACATTCTGGAGGGCTCGCAGGTTCTCTATCTTGAGTCCCAGCAGGAGCTCTCCCTCCGGATTGAGCGGCCACACATCGGCTTTTTGCAGGTACTCGCTGACGCTGATTCCCCACACCCGCGCGGCAGAGGCCTGCCCGCCGTTTCCCCGCCGTCCCGGCCCGAGCCGATCACCGACGCCGATTTTGTGAAACGGGTAGCGCGCCGATTCCACCAGGACCCTTGCCGCGCCAGGGGTTTCCGCATGGCAGAGCAGAAACCCGTGTACCCCCTGGGCCAGCGCATGCTTGACCATCCAGGCATTGGCCCGCATCACCGCCTCATCGGTTCCATCGGTAGGGAGTTCGGCAATCACGGCCGGGGTGCGATGTCCACTCCTGGTTGGTCCCCCGTCGATCAGTCCCTGCATGAACTCTCCCAACCCCTTCATATCAAACGGTCCATGCTCGAAATCGATCCGGATGAAATCGGCCCAGGTGCGGGCCAGACGGACCCCGCTGGCATAGGTGAGCTCTGCCGTGCTCACATAATAGACCGGTTGTCCCTGGGCTAACAGCTCGATGGCTTTATTGATTCTCGGCATCTTTCTCTTTGGCTCCTCTTACTGCAAAATAAGTATCACTTATCCCCTTCCTCTTTGCTCCTCCTTGCGACAGGCATCGAGACCACCTTATGGTCGATACAGGAAAAAGTCAAACCGTTTTCCCTCTGGCTAGGGCAGATTTAGCGGAGCAGGTTGCCTCTCTTCCCTCTTTCCCTGCAGTTGCAAGATTTTCCCCAGCAGGTGGGATGCACCGTCACCAGGGCTGATAACGGTGCGACAGGTCTCATATCGGACACGAGAGACCCAGGATGGACGTGCTGCGGGCCGTGGTTGAGGTTGCCCTCACGGGGTAAAGGAGAAGGGTGCCTGGCTTATCTCCCCGATGACCCTTCTCGTTCCTGCTTCGGTAAATGCCCCCTTCCAGGTATAGTCTCCGTCCGGCTCTGTCCCCCTGAAGGTATGGCGGAAGAGCTCTCCATGAAAGGAGGTGACCAGCCAGTTGCGAACCAGGGGGCGGGCAGCACGGATAAGCCGTCCATCCCATTGTAGAAAGAGGCGGATGCCGTTAGGGAGCCGGAGGGCCACATAGACATCGACCCGCTGTGGTGTCGCTCCAGGGATGACCGTGGCTGTCAGGATCAGGGTGTCCCCGGTCTGGAAGCTGGACTGGTTGAGGGAAAGCTCCAATCCACTGACCAGGGTAAAGGTGGCTGTGCAGGTCTTGTCGGCATCCATAGTGACCTGGGCTTGGTTATTCCCTATATCGGTGCAGTCTCCACTCCAGCCGGCAAAGCTGGAATCTGGATCAGGGGTAGCGGTAAGGGTAACGAGCGTGCCTTCGAGATAGTCCTGGGTGCAGTCCTGCCCGCAATCGATACCGGCAGGATTCGAGGTGACCGTGCCGGTGCCGGTACCGTTTTTGGTGACGGTGAGGGTATATTGTTGTTGCACGAGACAGACTTCCCATGTCGAGGCATTGGTGTCTGAGGGGCTTACAGAGGTATCTAAGGGACTTATAGAGGTACCTGAGGGAATTACTGATGAATTGCTTACTACCGCAGACGTATCTCTTAGCACAGCATTTAATGTCCCCTGGACCGGGCATCCTGGAATATTACCATTACCGTCAAGCTTCAGGACCCAGATATTATAGTCGGTTACGCCGCCGCCAAAGGAGTCTGTCTCCCCTGCCACGATATAGCCGCCATCAGAAGTCTGCTGGATGGAATAAGCATACTCGCTTCCTCTATCAGTGCCGTAGGTTCTCTGCCATTGCACAGTACCATTGGGAGCAAGCTTCAGGACCCAAAAACCCGGATCAGATCTACCAGGGTAGAGGG
>RFHZ01000900.1 GCA_003696125.1 Nitrospinota bacterium | reverse complement strand
GGACAACATCTCCTCCTCATCTTCTCCCTCTCCCTGGGGTTATGGCTCGGCGGGGCGCTCAGCAATTTCTTTATTCTGCGGGCTTTTCATCTCCATCTTCCCTTCTATGTGCCCTTCTTCCTCCTGGTAGTCCAGATGCTTGGTGTGACCATCCCCTCTTCTCCCGGTTTTATCGGGACCTACCATGCCGCGGTTGTTGCCGGACTCCATGTCTTTGGCGTTTCCCAGGAACTGGCGTTGAGTATCGCCATCATCATGCATGCCACCTTCTTCTTTCCCTTTATCCTTACCGGCCTCTTCTTCCTCTGGAAGGAAAACCTCTCCTTTAGAGAGCTCTGGTCAGCCAAAATGCATGACGCTTCCTGACCCCTTTCCCCTCGCGATAAGACTCTATACCCGCTCGTGGAGATAGGGCGAAGAGCCTCACCTGAGCATCGGTTGACATTCTCCCCCTCTTTCGCTAGAATGCTGAAGCCATAGCCGGGAATACTAATGGGAAACGAGGTTAGAGAGAGGGAAAAGACGATGCAAGAGAAGATACCGGTAGCCGTAGTCGGGGCAACAGGGATTGCCGGACAACAATTCCTGGTTGCCCTTGACCAGCATCCCTGGTTCCGGGTCACGAGGCTGGCAGCTTCGGAACGGAGTGCAGGGAAGAAGTACCTGGAGGCGATCAGCGATGCCTCTTCTGGTGCCATCCGCTGGTACTGTGAAGAACCGGTACCCGACCTGGTGCAAACGCTGGTGGTGGAAGATGCGGCAGAATGTGACTTCTCTGATGTCGGTATGGTCTTTACCGCCTTAGAGAGTGAAGCGGCTCGAGTACTGGAACCACGTTACGCGGCAACCAGACCGGTCATCAGCACCGCCTCCGCTTTCCGCTATGAACCGGATGTTCCCCTTCTGATTCCAGGGGTAAATCTGGAGCACGCTCCCCTGATCCGCATCCAGCAGCAGCGGCGGGGCTGGAAAGGATTTATCACCCCGATACCCAACTGCACCACGACCGGCCTGGCCATCACCCTGGCCCCTCTACAGGCGCATTTCGGCATCGATTGTGTCCTGATGACCTCCCTGCAGGCGATCTCTGGCGCAGGGAGGAGTCCCGGGGTGCTGGCCCTCGATATCCTGGATAACGTCATCCCCTACATCCCCAAAGAGGAGGGGAAGGTAGAGACAGAAACGCAGAAGATCCTGGGGAAGCTGGTCGATCACACCATCCAGCCGGCCTCCTTTCGTGTCTCGGCCACCTGCATGCGTGTCAATGTCAAGGATGGGCATACCGAAGCGGTGTTCGTCTCTCTGCAGACAGAAGGGGAGTTAGCCGAAGTGAAACGGGCCATGGAGGCGTGGGGAAGCGAGTTTACCTCCTTAGGTCTCCCCTCTGCTCCCCCGGCTCTCATCGTGGTAAGCGAGGATCCCTATCACCCGCAGCCGCGCTTTGATCGTGACCTGTATGGAGG
>RFHZ01000899.1 GCA_003696125.1 Nitrospinota bacterium | reverse complement strand
TTCTTAGCGTGCTCGGCGGTAAAGAGTTTTCCGGTAACGTATCGCCACAGATGAATCTGGGTGCAAGACTGTCAGTAATCGCTACCTATGCAGGTTGTTTGGTGCCAGAGCATGGATATTGTAGAGGGTCTTCGGCGGCATGTCAAGCTGCAAGGCTTTATCCGGTGGCATTTTCCGTCTGCGGCCAGCAGCAGGCGAGGAGATCCAGACATCCCTTCAGATCATCCTCCGTAACCCGGTAGTCTGATACCGTATAAGACCGGGAGAAGGAGGATTGGATGGCCCGGAGACGAGAAACCTTCTGGCTTTGTCGCTGTTCGAGGAAGGCGTCAAGTCGCCGGGTAAGGGAGGAAGGAAGCAGATTTTCAAGGGAGTTACGGAGACAGGTCCCGTACACCAGCCAGGGGTCCTGCTGCACCCGTCGCCTCTCCAGTTCAACAATGTCTGCTGTGGCCGTGATTCCGAGGAGCTGGACCCGGGGAAAAGTGGTGTGCAGCAGACGACGCAATGCTCTCCAGTCGTATTCGCGGACATGATAGTGATTCCAGGGGGACTGGAAGGGGAGGAGGCGTAAACGCCTGTTCGGGGTGGTAAAGATGGCCATTCCGGTGGGGGTAAGGATCCGTTTGATGGCCTGCAGGTAGGTCTGGGGGTGATGCAGGTGTTCAAGAACCTGGAAGGAGAGGACAAGATCAAAGGAGTGCTCGGCAAAAGGGAGATCGTATCCGCTGGCGGCGACAAAGGAGAGAGGTAGAGCTGAGCCGGCCTGTTGCCGGGCAAAGAGCAGGCCAGAGAGATCTTTATCCATCCCCACCGCCATGCGGGCCTTCTGGGCGAGCAGGGTAATGCCATGACCGGCACCACAACCGAGGTCCAGCACTCTTTTCCCATAGACATGGGTTTCGGCGTACCGGTAAGCAAAGAGTTGACGGAGGAAGAGAAGATATTGATCCTGTTTTCGCCACTGCTTTTGGGGGAAGAGCCGTTCATCACTCTGGTGACCCGCATCAGGCATCGCTTTTTCCTTATTACCGGCCGATCTCCTCCTTTGTGTCTGGTTTATTATGGTCAAGTTTCCCGTGTTCGACGCGTAGGGACGCAGGGCGCTGCACCCTACCAGGCGTCTGGTGCCTTTGTGCCTTTATTCCTGTGTAACCCTTAGCCTCATAGAAACAGCGCTGAGCGCGATACCGGGTACTTACCGCCGTACAAAGGCGATATAGTCGGTTACCGCCGGTTGTTGTCCGGCCTCCCGCATGGCCGTAGCAATCTGTCCGCGATGGTAGGCAGAGTGCATGGCCACATGGAGCAGGATATCCTGCAGAGGGTTGGTAAAGCGGGTTCCTTCCGTATTCTGATAGGAGACGTTTTCCCGTAATCGTTCCGGTGTCAGGGGGTGGAAAAATTCGATCCACGCCTGTCTGAGTTCTTCCAGCAGTTGCCGGCACTGGGCAAGGGTGAGCGACGGCCAGACCTGCACGGCTGTGGTCTCCTCTCCTTTGAGGCGGGCGAGCCAGATCTGCTGCGCACCGATGATATGCGCCAGGAATCGCCTGGCCGATGCGTTATCCTGACTCTTCTCCAGGGTGTCGAGCACGACACCGTTTGCCCAGTGATCGTAGGTATAGAGACGCTGTAAAAATGAGAGCATGGTTTCCTCCTGTTTACCAAGTGTGGTCACCCTGTTTCCTCCGAGGACCGGTGATGGTATAATACCCTGATATGAATAACTGCTCAACAGAAGACTTTGTTCCTGGGTAACCATGACTGAAAAAGGAGACGCCGTGGATCAGTCCCTTCTCACCAACATCCAGGTGGTGCTGGTAGAACCCCAGCATCCGGGAAACATCGGGGCCGTGGCTCGTGCCATGAAGAACATGGGTCTTTCACGCCTCGTTCTGGTAAATCCTCCGGAGAATTTTCGCGGTCAAGAAGCGGTGCGCATGGCCCTTAACGGCGCAGACATTCTGGAAAAAGCACAAACTTTTTCTTCCCTGGAAGCTGCGATTGCCCCGATGGGACTGGTGATAGGAACCTCCTGTCGTCCGGGGAAGGAGCGCTTTCCGGTCTATACCCCCCGGGAGATCGTTCCCAGGGTGCTGGCTACGGCGCGAACCAATCGGGTGGCGCTGGTCTTTGGGCCGGAACGGAGCGGATTGTGTAACGAACACCTTGATCTCTGCCACCTGCTGGTCCGTATCCCCTCCTCAGAAGCCTTCCCGTCTTTGAACCTGGCACAGGCGGTCATGGTGTTGTGCTACGAGCTCTATGCTGCCTGCGCTCAAGAGTCTATCCCCCCAGCTTCGTGCATGGTTCCGGCCGATACGGTGCAGGTGGAGCAGATGTACGCCGATCTCCAGGATTTCTTGCTGCAAATCGGTTTCCTCGATCCCCAGAATCCACAGCGGATCATGCGGGCACTGCGACGGCTGTTCGGTCGTGCCGGCCTTACCTCTCGTGAGGTCAGTATCTTACGCGGGATTATCCGGCAGGTCCGCTGGTATTCAGAACGAGGTCACCAGACGGCTACGCGGTCGAGGGATCTGGGAACGGAGCGTCTCCCCCCGGTAGAGACCACAGCCGAGGACGCCAAGGGATGAGTTGATGATCACGTACCCCTCTTCCAGGGCAAAAGGGCCTCTGACCCTCCCCTCAGTAAAGAGGATACGCACTTCAGCGTCGTTTAGCGTCACGATATTCCGGGTAGCGTACGGGCCAAAGAGTTGCAGGCCGTAGGTCGTCGGTTTCCACTGTGTCTGGATGCGGCGCAGCAAGCGGAGTCCTGCCGTTTCCACGCGTCGCTGCACAACGGTGAGTACCTCTTCCAGGTAAGGGGTTTGACGGAGAACCCAGATACTTCTCCCCTGTTCCAGGAAGAGGTAGGGATCGAAGAGGTCCGGTGGAAAGCCGAAGCGGGTGACCAGTTCGGCCACGATGGCTCTCTTCTCATCTGGGACGAGTAACCTTGGCATAGAAGAATCCCCAATGTTTATGCTTCATCTACTTCCCGGAGGAATGCAGAATAGAGAGAGGAACTGATATAGGTTCCAGAAGCGATAAAGGCGTCGAGGACCGGTTTGATCTCTTGGATAATTCCACGATCCTTGGCCTCCTTGAGCACCCTGAGACTCCCAAAGTGCTTTATATTCTGTCGAAGCGCTTCTTTTCTCGCCTCGTATTCATCAATCAGTAACATACAGCCCCGCTCTTTAGCCAGGGCGAGGGCCTCACGTTCTCCCAGATGGAGTTTCGAAGGGAGCTGATTAACCAGCGATCTGTCCTGTACCCGTTCACACCGAATCCAGGTTGCTTGTTGCACTTCGCCGGCTCCAGGTTTCCCGGCACCTTGAATAACGATATCTTCATAAACCGCTTCAGGGATAATCAAAGCACGGACAACTTCTCGCAGGAGGTCTAAATGATCTGCTCGGGCAAAAGAGAGGATAGGGCCAGAGTCAGAAACAATGCTCATGTCTGCACGGTATTTCTTAAGGTTTAGGGAAGGGCTGCTGCAACTCCTCTGCCAGCTCTTCAGGTGTGAGATCGATCACAGGAATGTGATATTTCCCCATGAGTTCAAAGAGACAATGGCGGTCTATCCCAAGGAGTTCAGCAGCTTTCCCCTGTGATAGTCGATGTTCTCGGAGTAACTCCATGATAAAGGCTTCTTTTGCTTTTGCGGCGATGTCCTCATCATGAAGATTATGGAGGACTTCAGCAGGGAGTTCTAACTTCACCGTTACGCATCGTAACATCCGTATTCCTCTCTGCTAGAGATATGGAGATAAGGTAAATAGAGGTTCTTCGTGATTGTGTTTCGCTATCACAGATCTGCAAAAGGATAGCGTATGGTCAGGCGGGTGTCAATCATCTTTCGATTCATCTGGGACGAGTAATCTTGGCATAGAAGAATCCCCAGGAGTCGAGTTGATGTGGATAGACACGTACACAGCGTTTGAGTGCTTCAGGATACGCTTTCCCCTGCCAGTCGGTCAGCCCGGTGGCATGAGGAAAGGGGAGCTGAATCTCTTCCAGGACGGCGTCTTCCCGGGTTTGCAGCAGATGGGCAATCACCTCCTCATTCTCTTCCGGGGCATAGGTGCAGGTAGAGTAGACCAGGCATCCACCCGGTTTTAACAGATCAAAGGCCCTTACGATAAGCTGCTTTTGCAGCTTGCTGAGCCGGCGAATCAGCCAGGCCGGTCTCTCTATGCCCTGCTCTCCCTGTTTTCCCCGGTAGGTGCCGCTTCCGGAACAGGGAGCATCGACCAGGACACGATCGAAGCGGAAACGGGTCGGGAAGTTCTGTCCATGGTATTGCGTGGTGAGGGTGTTCAGGATCCCGAGTCGTTCCAGATTCGCCTTCAGGCTTCGCAGACGGTGCATGGTGATGTCGTTGGCAACGATGAGTCCCCGGTTTTGCATGAGTTGGGCCAACTGAGAGGTCTTTCCCCCGGGAGCGGCGCAGAGATCGAGTACCGTCTCTTCTGGCTGCGGATCCAATAGCAGTGGCGGAATCATCGAGCTCAAGCCCTGGGGATAGTAATACCCGAGGAAATACTCGAGCGTGGTACCAGGAGACTCGAGGTTCAGGGCGAGAAAGGCGTCCGGGTACCAGGGGATCGGTTTGAGCTCGTACCCCTTTTTTTGCGCCAGTTCTAAGAAGCGCTCCCGTGCAACCTTTAAGGTATTCACCCGCAGATGCACGGGGAGGGGCCGCTCCAGGCTCTGGAGAAACGTGGTGAAATCGGGAATAATGTGGGAATATTCCGGCATAAGTGTCTCGTGTTCGCTCATAGAAGATCTGGGTTGCCCATCGGTCTACCGGTCCTCTCTGGTCATGGTGAGTCCTGCCCAGGTACAGGTGGCTTTATCTCTTGCAAGACCTGCTCCAGGCTTTGGGCCAGGATATGGACCATCTCTTCGCTTTGTGCTTCGGTAGTGATCAATGGGGGAGCCAGGGTGACCGTATGCGCATCGGCTCGCAGGATCAGGCCGTTCTTGAGACAGGCTTTCCCGACCAGGATCCCCAGGGCCACCTCAGGGGGAAAGCGTTCTCTGGTCGTGGGGTTTTTCACAAACTCTACCGCCCCGTACAGCCCGATACCGCGGATATCCCCGATGACCCCATAACGACGGAGTGCGTCGAGTTGCTGGCGCAGGTGTTGACCCACCCGCGCTGCTCGTTCCGGGAGGTGCCGCTCCAGGATCTCCTGGATGTTGGCGATTCCGGCCGCACAGGAGAGGGGATTGGCCCCGTAAGTGTGGCCGTGCGAGAACTCGACTCGATCCTCTCCTCTGCCCCAAAAGGCCTGGGCTACACGGTCAGAGTAAACGACACCGGCCAGCGGTGCATAACCGCTACTCATCCCTTTGCCCAGGCAGAGGAGATCGGGGGTCACCTGGAAGGTGTGGGCGGCAAAGAGCTTACCGGTGCGACCAAACCCGGTGATGATCTCGTCGAAGATGAGGAGCACACCGTGCCGGTCACAGATCTCCCGGATGATGGGGAGGTATTCCGGGGGAGGAACCAGTCCTCCCGCCGTGTTGATCACCGGCTCGATGAGGACGGCAGCCACGGTATTTGGATCCTCCCCCTCGATCACCGTGTCGAGAACATGGGCACAGGTCAGGTGACAGCCCGGATAGGTCAGCCCGTAGGGACACCGGTAACAGTAGGGAGGAGGGATGCGCACGTATCCTGGACCAAAGGGCTCGAACATGCTGCGTCGCCGGGTGGTCCCGGTTGCGGCCAAAGCACCCATGGTGGCTCCGTGGTAGGAGCCGTAGAGGGAGATGATCTTATACCTGCCCGGTGCGCCGCTCTGCTTGTGGTACTGGCGGGCGAGCTTCATGGCGGTCTCGGTGGCCTCTGAGCCACCACTCACCAGCTTTACCGTATTCAGATCGCCCGGTGCCAGCTCAGCGATCATCCTTCCCAGCTCGATCGCCTGCGGATTGGTGCTGTGGAGGGGAGGAGCAAAGGTCAAGCGCTCCAGTTGTGCCTTCATCGCCTCGATCACCCGGCGATTCTGGTGGCCGACATTGACCACAAAGACCCCGGAGAGCCCGTCCAGGTAACGTTTGCCGTGGATATCTTCGTAGGTAATCCCTTCTGCTCTGGCGATGATCAGCGGATCTTTCATAAACTCCTGCATCTGCTGAAAATCGACCACGATATGGCGGAGATGATCCGGGGGAATGGACATGGCTGCTTCTCCTTTTCCTCCCCTCCTCTTCGTTTTGAGAACAAAAAAGAGGCTGGGGTAGAGACTTGATTTTGCGTGCTCTGTTTCCCTAAAATAGAAGCGCTGTTTGACAGACGGCCGATGTTTTGCTCATCATTATAGTGTAGCCGGTGCGGGGAAACAAGGAGAGAGTGGCAAGTTGCAGGGGAAGAATCAGGAAAAAGAGTTGAAGTTTGCGCTGGCCACGGTCAGGGATTATCAGAAGCTGCGCGACATGCTCCCCAATCTTCAAAGGGTGAGCTATCAGACCAACTACTACTTTGATACCCCTTCCCGCCTGCTGGCAGCCCGGCGCATCATGGTGCGTGTGCGGGAAGAGGAAGGGGAGGTTTCCCTGTGTCTCAAGCGGAATGCCACTGTGGCTTCTGCCTACTTCACGGCCGAGGAGCTCACTTTTCCCCTGGACAGACCCACCTGGGAGCAGGTGAAACGAGGAGAGTTGGCACTCTCTGCCCTCTCTCTTCTCCACCGAGAACTGGGATCTCTTATCCAGGCCGAACCGCTCCAGCTCCTGGGGGGCATTGAAACAGAGCGGTGGTATTTCCGGCATGACGGGGGCTTTTGCATTGAGCTCGATCGCATCCGCATGCCCGATGCCAGGGAGGAGTATGAGGTCGAGGTAGAGACAGAGACACCGGAAAGCGTCCGTCCCCTTTTACTCTCGCTCTTTCAGGAACAAGGGATCCGGTGGGCAGAGCAGACCCAGACCAAGTA
>RFHZ01000898.1 GCA_003696125.1 Nitrospinota bacterium | reverse complement strand
GTTGGGGACGGCATCAACGATGCCCCGGCGCTGGCCCAGGCCGATGTCGGGATTGCCATCGGCACCGGAACGGATATCGCCATGGAAGCCGCCGATATCACCCTGATCACCGGGGATCTGCGGGGCGTGGTCACCGCCATCCAGCTCTCGCGGCGCACCATGCGCACCATCAAACAGAACCTCTTCTGGGCCTTTATCTACAACATCCTGGGGATCCCGATCGCGGCCGGTCTCCTCTACCCCTTCTTCGGCATCCTGCTCAACCCGGCCTTTGCCGCCGCGGCCATGGCCATGAGTTCGGTATCGGTGGTGAGTAACTCCCTGCGGCTACGCCGCTTTCACCCGGGACGCTAAAAAGCAAGGGCGGGATGATCCCGCCCTTCTCCCCTCTCTACTCTACCCAATCCGCGATAAAGAGGTTGGTCTCTCCTTTCCGCTTGCTGTGGCGATTGGAGGCCCAGACCAGCTTTTTGCCGTCATAGGAGAACATGGGGAAGGCGTCAAAGGTGTGACTAAAGGTGACCTGCTCCAAACCAGATCCGTCTTTGTTGATCAGGTAGAGGTTAAAGACCGGCATCCCACCAGAGGAAGGATCCCAGCCATAGTTGGAGGAAAAGATGATCCGTTCCTCATCCGGATGCATGTAAGGACAGAAGGAGGCGGCACGGAGTTCGGTCACCTGCCGTTGGTTTCCTCCATCCGCATCCATAAGCCAGATCTCCAGGACCATGGGGCTGACGAGGTGGGTAGCGATGAGCTTTTCGTACCGGGCCAACTCTTCTGGGGTTTTGGGATGATTGGCCCGGTACACGATATAGTTCCCCCGGGGACTGAAAAACGGGCCTCCATCGTACCCGAGCGTATAGGTCAGTCGGCGCTGCTCTGTCCCATCGATGTTCATCAGGTACAGCTCCGGGTCGCCATCGCGGGTCGAGGTAAACACGATCTTCTTCCCATCCGGAGAGACCGCCCCTTCCGCATCGTAACCCGGGGAATCGGTTAAACGGACCAGCCCGCTCCCATCCAGCTTTGCCCGGTAGATATCGAAGGTCTCAAAGAGCTTCCAGACGTATCCGTGCGACCGGTCCGGAGGCGGGGGGCAGGCCGCATCGGCAGCATGGGTGGAGGCGTAGATAAACTCGTCTGTTCCCGGGATGAAAAAGGCACAGGTGGTTCTCCCCTTCCCGGTGGACAGCAGGCGTACATCGCTCCCATCGATATTCATGCTGAAGATCTGATCACACTGGAAAGGAGGCCGGGTCGATTGAAAGATGATCCGGTTCCCCTGCACATTAAAATACCCCTCCGCATTCTCTCCTTCAAAGGTCAGTTGCCTGATGTTGGCCAGATGTCTCTCTCCTGGAAAGCGGAGGGAATCGTCTCCTGTGTGCCGCGCTGTCTGCCCGGCAACGGCAGAGAAGACATACCTTCCTCTCCAGAGCCCTATTCCCCCTCCCGCCACCATCCCCATGGTACGGAGGAAGGCGCGACGGGACAACGCTGTCTCTTTATGTCTCTTCATCATTACCCTCTTCTATCGTTTTCCCAGCTTCACCAACACTTCTCTCTCTCTTCCTGCCCGTCGATATCTTACCCGGATCCGATCTCCCGGGGCATGTCTCTGCAAGACAGCAGCCAGATCGGCGATATTCTCGATCCTCTTCCCGCCAACCTCGAACAGGATATCCCCTCTGGCTAAACCCGCCGCCTCGGCCGGGCTCCCTGCCATTGTCCCTTGAATACGCATGCCCCCGGTCACCGGGGTAAAATCGGGAATAATGCCCAGCCAGGCCCGTCTCTTTGGGGTACCTGTCCCCTTCTCCCGGTGCAGGGAGGGGACCTGCTGAAAGGTTAAGGGGGATTCACGCTCGGCCAGGTAGGTGGCGAGGGCAAAGAGGTAAGCGGTCAGGCGGGCCATGCCGTCATACCGGAGTCGCTCCCAGGTGTCTGCCGGGGTATGGTGTTCAGGGTAGGCCCCGGTGAAAAAGTGGAGTACCGGCATCCCTTTCTGGTAAAACGGTGCCTGGTCTGAGGCCCCAGACTCTTCCAGGTTCAGGGCGAGCTCGAAGTGAAATGAAGAATTGACTCCCCGGAGTATATGGGGCCACTCGCGGGCGGTACCGGCTCCAAAGACGATCAGCTTTCCTCCCTCCATTCTTCCCACCATGTCGAGGTTGAGCATGGCCATGCTCTGCTCCAGGGGCATCACCGGGTGCTGGACATAGTACGAGCTCCCGAGCAGCCGCAACTCTTCACCGCTAAAGGCGATAAAGAGGAGGGATCGTCGAGGAGGGGTCTTCTGCAAAGCAAATTGTCGAGCCATCTCTAGCATGACCGCCACCCCGGAGGCATTATCATCGGCCCCAGGGTGGAGTTGGGGAGGGGAGTCGGCCTTTGAGCCGTACTCGCCGTACCCGAGGTGATCGTAGTGTGCACCGATGATCAGTGGGGCATGGCTGAGGGCAGGGTCCTGTCCCTGCAGGTAAGCGATCACGTTCCTTAACCGGATCTGTTTCGCTCCTACCTGAGCCATGAAGGGTTGGAAATAGCTCCCCTCTTCTCCCCCCGGCCGGAGGCCCAGGCGGGAAAACTGGTCGGCAATATACTGAGCAGCCGCATCGAGTCCGGCCGTGCCCGGCCCTCTCCCTTCCCGTTCTGGAGCCGTGAGGTAGCGGACATGCCGCTCCAGATTTTCTACCAGCATCTGGGGCTGGGCCCAGAGGAGGGTTGCCGGGTGCAGGAGGAGCAGGAGAACGACGATTACTCCCATGACACCTCCCGTTGCATCGGACTCGACAGCACAGGCCAGACCCCCTTATCGATGACCCTATCTCCGGCAAAGACGAGGTAGCTGTACTTTCCATAGTGAACGATCTTGCGTGCCATGGTCTCCACCATGCGGGGATCCCGGGTGAGGAGCCAGTTCACGGTAAGCTCAGGATCCTGGGGATGAGAGACGGTAAGGACAAAGGAATGCCGGCGTAGATCGTACATGGCCCCCCCAATGCCCAGGGCATCAGGGGAGAGTATCACCTGTTCCTGTAGCATGCGCCTCCCAAAACCTCTAACCTCGACCTGTCCCAACAGCCAGACGCTACTATGGGCAGCCAGGGCAGGGGTAAACTCGTTCTCCTTGATCACCCGATGCTTTCGCCTCTTTTCCCACTGCGTGACCAGGGCCTGGTAGGCCCGGAGCAGGGCCGGATCCCCCTGGGTCGGCACCACGATCAGCACCGACTCGGCTCCCAGGGTCTGGCTGAGGGTAGGGGGGATCTCTGCCCGGTGCAGCCTGCGGAAGACGGCAAAGTCTGGATCGACCTGCACCCGTAGCGGTTTCTGGTCCAGGGAAAACTGGAAGCGGTTGCGTGAGTCTCTTAGCACGACCTCCTGGATCAGAGTCCCCTCTTCGGTCACGATATGCACCGGGACCTGGACGGTGTAGGGGGGAGACTGGCGGATGACCACCTCGAGCCGGTAGGGTTTCTGCTTTCCTCGGAGTCGTACCGTATCCAGGGAGATAAAAGGCGCACCGGCCTGATCGATCCATTGCCTCTGAAAGGCCCGCAGATCCTTCCCGCTAACCGTGCTAAAGGAGGAGAAGAGATCATCCCAGGATGCCACCCGGAAACGGAAATCGCGATAAAATCGTTGCAGAGAAGCCCAGAAGGCCTCCTCTCCCACCAGGCGTCGGAGCATGTGGAACACCATGGCCGCCTTGCCGTAGCCGACCGCCCGTGAGGCAAAGGAGTAGCGGGAACGGAAAGCGGTCAGGGGAAAATCCTTCCCCTGGTGGACGTAATTGAGGTAGTCTCGTAAGAGTCCACGCCGGTACTCCCGTGCCGCCTCAGGTCCCTGTCTCTCCTTGTAGAGATAGTCGGCCCCATAGGTGGTCAGGCCTTCGCTCCAGTTCCCCTTTTCCCAATCCACGTACACACTATTCCCCCACCAGTTGTGGAGGATCTCATGGCCGTACGAGGTATGGACGATAAAGGGGAGCCGGATCACCTGGTCTCCGAGCAGGGTAAAGGAAGGCATCCCGAAACCGGTCTGCCAGAAGTTCTCCACCAGGGCGAATTTCTGATAGGGATAGGGACCGATCAGGCGGGTGTACAGATCCAGGTAGCGCCTGGTCGCCGGCACATAGGTGGCGATGATTTGTGGATCAGGCCGGTAGAGAAAGGTCATGATGTCTATGTCCCCGTATCGTTCTTTGGTCACCACATACCTGCCGGCGATCAAGAAGATCTCTTCCTGCGGGAAGGGGCATGACCATTCTGTCTGCACCATCCCCTCCTTGATCTCCTCTCTGGTTCGTTTCCCCTGGCTGACCGAGGTGTACCCCGGGGGGAGGAGGGTGCGCAGGGTAAAGGTAACGAGGTCTCCTGGTCGTTGCGGGACCCAGAAGGTCGAGCCGCTCAGGTAGGTGCCCCGGGCATCGATGAGGCCGGTGGTCTGGGCAAAACTCTGGGCATAGTCGGAGGCAGGGGGGCGGAGCGGATTATAGATCATGCCTCGATAGACCAGGCGCACCCGTAACCTGTCCAGTCCAGGAGGGATGGGTTCTCGGGGGACCAGGCGGTAATATCTTGCTTCCTCGCTCCTCTCTTCACCCTCTTCCTCCACCTCGAGATGGAGGGGGGTATCGAGCGATGAGACTGTGATCAGCTTCAGGTTCCGGTTGAGGAAGAAGCCGAAAGAGTCGAATTTTCCCTGTTGAGCGTCGATATGGATGGTGATCACGTCGGTCACCGCGATAGAGTGCTGCGGGGGGTCGATCCTGGCCTCGATATCATGATGAACGATCTGCGCTCCGTATCCGGTGCTGGCTACCAGGAGGAAAAGCAAAAACCAGATCATGGTCTCTCCCATCTCTGCCGCTACTAACCCTTTGCCTTTTTGCTTCCGCATTATACCGTGTACAGGGGAGCGAAACAAGCTCCCAGAACTCACGTATCTATTCGGGTCTGGGAGAAGGATAGGCGGAAAACAGTTTTGACAAACCCTGACGCAATTGTTAATATATTTAATGACAGAGCGGTTTTCTTCCAAGCCTTGTAAGCAAGCAGATGAGTCGTCTATGGATAAAGGGGCAGGGAATCTCGTTATTCATCGGATCAGCCCTCGGGCAGGCATCGAGGGGGGAAAAGTGTACGTGGAATGCACGGGTTTTGATACCCAAAACTTTTCCCAGAGCTTCCTCTACTTCGGTGATCATCCGACTCGTATCACGGTGGCCACTCCCTCCTATGTGATTGCGCCCATTCCTCGTCAGGCCCAATCCGGTCCGGTCAGGATGGTGGTGGATGGCGAGACCAGCAATCCGGTCTACTTCGAAGTAGGGACCCGCCTGGCCACCAATCTTCATCCTGTCTGCAATCCTGCCCTGGATGCGAGCGGCAATATCTACGTTACCCTGAGCGGGACGCGGGGACAAAAGGTCCCGGTATCGATCTACCGGATCACTCCTGCCGGAGTGGTGGAGCCCTTTGTCTCTGACATCATCAATCCGTCTGGCCTGGCTTTTGATCGGCAGGGTGACCTGTACGTCACCAGCCGGTACAACGGCACGGTGTACCGGGTTTCTCCCAGCGGGAAAGTAACCACCTTTTGCACCAATCTCGGTGTGGCAACCGGGGTGGCCTTTGACCAGGAAGAACACCTCTATGTCGGCGATCGCAATGGCACCATCTACCGGATCACGCGGGAGGGGATCTGTTATCCTTTTGCCACCATTGAGCCCAGCGTGGCCGCCTTCCATCTCGCCTTTGACCAGCAGGGGTATCTCTACGTCACCAGTCCTACCATGTGCGGCTATGACCCCATCTACCGCCTTTCGCCTGATGGTGATGTCGAGATCTTCTTCACCGATCTGGGGCGGCCCCAGGGGATGGCTTTTGACATCGAGGGAAACCTTTACGTTGTCGCTTACTATCAGGGACAATCCGGGATCATCAAAATCTCGCCGACCCAAGAGGTTGAACACGTGCTTAGCGGCCTAAACCTCGTCGGTTTGGCCTTAGACGGTATCGGGAATATGATCGTCGTGGATACGGCTTCGGTTTACAGGCTTCCCCTCGGGATTATCGGTCGGCCTCTTCCTTGAGCAGGAGGAGAGGGGATATCGCCGGGCAGGGGAAATGGGCATTACTGAGACGGACATCGCTGGCAGAGATTTCAGCAAAGGGATCAGGTTATGGAAAAGATGAAAATCGGTATGGTGGTGTTTGATCAATCTAAAGGCGCAGCGGTGATTACACTGATCGACGACACGGGGAAGAAAGCCCTTCCACTCCTTATCGGTATTGCCGAAGCCCTCGCCATCTTTCGGGAACTCAACCGGTATGCCTCTCCGCGACCGATGATCTATGATCTCTTCAAAAACGTTCTCGATGGCTTACAGGTGAGTGTTGACCGCGTCGTCATCGACTCGCTTCAGGATGAAACCTATTATGCCAACATCTATATGCACACCAACGGTACGGTGATCGTTGCCGATGCCCGTCCCAGTGACGGTATCGTGCTGGCGTTGAAAGCCCAGGTACCGATTTACGTCGTGGATGGGGTCCTCAAGGATGCCGAGGAAATCGGGCTGCGCAGTGTGCAGGCCGAGGGCCGGGAGCGAGAAGAACTGCAGAACTGGCTGGACAATCTCCGGCCAGAAGACTTCCGGCTGGAGGAAGAGTAAAGCGAAAGCGCCTTTTCTGGAGTAGCAGGAAACGGTAAGGCAGGCCCCTGCAGGTGGGGCTCAGTGAGGGAAACAGCAGCGTGGATGCCGATCTCCCCCTCGTACAGCGATGTCAGAAGGGTGATTTGAGTGCGTTTGAAATTCTCGTCTTGCGCTATCAAAAGCCGATATCGCGATTAGTTTATCGCATCGTCGGGCAGGAAGAGGTGGTAGAAGACCTTGTGCAGGACATCTTCCTGAAAGCCTTTTATATGATCAAGAGCTTTCAACGGAAGGCCCGTTTCTCTACCTGGTTGTACCGTTTGGCGGTCAATACCTGTCTCGACTATTTCAAGCCGAAGCGGGAATTTCTCTCCTGGGATGGCATGCCGGCGGATGAAGAACAGACGTATCTCCAGCAGATTGAGCGGAGACTTTCGCTTGCGACGGCAACGCCCGAGGTGAATCTTTCCCGCAAGGAGATGGTACAAAAACTGCAAGAGGCACTCGATTGTCTTACACCAGAGGATAAAACCGTGGTCATCCTGCGTGATCTGCTGGGGCACTCCTATCAGGAGATCGCCGAGATCATGGACTGGCCTCTGGGAACGGTCCGCACCCGCCTTTTCCGGGCTCGTCGATCCTTGCAAGCGCTGATGCGACAGTACGTGGAGACGGAGAGTGAACAGCAACAGCGGTGATGGATGAGGAGAAAAACGTTTTCCTTTATCTGCAAAGGGAAGGACAGAGGAGGAGGTATGAACTGCCGAGAATACGCAGAACTACTCTCTGGCATGCTCGATGGAGAGCTGACAGCAGAGGAGTTGAGACAGATCAAAACGCACCTCTCATGCTGCCCCTTCTGTCAGGAACAGTACCAAGAGATGGAGATGGTGCAGCAGCTTTTACAGGAGGCTTTTCGTCACGATCCTTCCTTCTCATCCCTCTCCATACTGGAACGGGTACGCCTGCGGATCAAAGAGAAAGGATACACCCAGGAGATCGCTCAGAACCGGTTCTGGCCGAGGTTCGGTACGCAGAGACTCCGCTACCCCGCTTTCCCCTGGCTCCGTCCAGCCTATGGCCTGCTCTTTGCCCTCCTGTTACTCATGGCGTTAGGGGGGTACTACGCGTTCTGGTACCATACTCAACCACCCCTGAAAGACGTGTACCAGCTTCCCACCACCCCTTATACGGCCCGGTTTAGCGGAGAAGAGCGCTTCAAACGCTTCCTCTATCTGCAACGGCATGCCCTGAGTGTCGCCGAAAATCCGCTCTTCACCAACACGGGAACCCTAGAATATGCAAACCAGTTTGCCTTAGCTCCTCGCTAGTATCAGGTGTCTCATGCGATATAGGCAGTGGGCTATTCTCCTCACTCTCCTTCTGCTGTTCTGGGATGGGCTTTATACCGGCATTCTCGCCCTGAGTGATACGGAAGAAGCCTCGATCCTGCAGCAACTCCAGCAGAGGCAGACGGCCATTCCCTATCAGGGCACCATCGTTTCCATCACCTTCTCCTCTCCTGTGGCTCGCTCCTCCACCTTTCAGGTTTATGCCCTCCGGGAAAACGTTGAACGCTGGGAGCGCCTCTTACCCTCAGGAGACCCGCAGGGAGTCGTACTGCTAGACGGAGTGAATCGCTGGGAATACATTCCTACCCATCACCTGATCATCAAGTCTCCCCTCTCTCCCCGCCAGCGCAACCCGTTCAAAAACCTCCAGACCATCCGCCAGAACTACCGAGTGGAAAAGATAGGGGAGACCGAGCTGGCCAACCGGCAGGTGTTGCTGTTGAAATTTACGCCTCGCATGGCTGACCGTCCCCAGCGACTGATCTGGGTCGACCAGGAATACCACTTCCCGCTACGGGTCGAAGTTTACGGAGTCAATGGAGAGCTTTTCCAGTTGATGACCTTTACCCGCATCACGCTCTACCCGAACTTCCCCCAGGAAACCTTTACCCTGCAGGCTCCCCAGAACACCACCGTCTTGGCCACAGAGAAACGGAACCAGTTAACCTGGAATGATCTGCAACAGTTCCTCAGCTTCACCCCCCTCTTCCCGCACTATCTCCCTCCCGGATTTGTGCTGGAAGATATCAAGGGAGAGCAAACTCCCCAGAGCGAAGCCATCCAACTCCTCTATACCGACGGGCTCAGCTATCTCTCCATCTTTCAGGAAAAAGCCCCTTCTCCCCCCTCTACCCTGACGGCCCTGACCTCCTCTTTGAGGGACAGGGTCCAGGAGAGGGAGCAGGAGAACCTCATCGAGTATTCGGGATTGCTACGGATGATCAGTGGTCAGAAAGGTGGGGTGGTGTATGCCATTGTCGGTGAGGTGATACAGGAAGAACTCTTTAAGATCGCCCAATCTCTCCGTCCCTCTCCCCACCAGGAATAACAGCGTTACGGGTTATGTACCTCTGGAGAGAAGGAAAAGACGCGCTCCAGCCCCCAGGGAAGCAGCACGCGAACCTCGTAGTTCACGGCCAGGGTCACCCGATTCCCCTTCTTCTCGAAGACGATATCCTCTTCACTCAGCGGGATATGCAACTGCCGGGCTTCCTCTATGACCCGCTCTTTTATCTCACTCTCTGTGAGCATGGTGCGCATCTTGATGATCTGTTCCATGGTATCTTTGAGCGCAAAGTAGTTGATCCAGGGGGGAACGAATTTAAAGGCGAGATAGACCCCCAGGATTACCAGCGCGATAGTCACTATCGCCTGGAAACTGATAAGCCCCCTTTCGTTCCTCATACTTCCCCCTTTTCACTTCCCTGGCATGATTAAACCCTCGTTCTCTTCAACCTATCGGCAGGCTCACCGGTTTTCTTTACCCTTTTGTATTCATGCCAGGCCTTCGGGAAAGGGGGCTATAAGATCGCCGAGGCGATGATGATGGCCATTCCCAGGATAAAGGCGGCAATGACCACTCCGAGAGCGATATTCTGGTCCTCGAGCAGCTCCTTTTTCACCGAAAAGGGGGTTACCAGTTCATAGATGTAATACCCGATCAGGAGCAAGAATATCCCGATCAGGCCGTAGATGACCGAGACCAGGACATTATACCAGCTGATGGCCAGAGCCTGGCGGGGTGCTGGTACCTCAGGAGGAGCCACCTCCCCGGCCAGGCTGATCAGGGCAAAAAAGAGTATCCCACCTATCACCAACCACAACACCCTGTTTCTCTGCATCCTCTCCCTCCTTTCCCTTTTCCGGACTCCTGTTCACCGCATACCTTTTCTACAGGTAGAGACTCTGTAACTCTCGATATTCGAGTAGCAACTCCTCTTCTGTCAGCACATCTCCTGGCAGGGCCGGAGTCCAGATGATCTCCAGTCCGAGGAGATGGGCACTGATGATGGCCCCCATCTTGGTGAGGACACGGGAAATGTCCTCGGCCGAGGGATGGGGTAAGGTGGCAAAGTGTCGTTTCTGTGTCGCTACGATCACCGTCACCACGATAAACTCGTTCACGCCTCCCTCTTCCCCAGATACGGTTCTCCGGCTGACCCGGCCCTCGATGTTCTGGATCACCTCCTCTGAGAGCTTGGCCCGCTCCTGGGCCACCAGCTCCTGAAACACCTCTTCCGCCTCATCAAGCGTAGAGGCCCGCTCTACCCCAAAATACCCGTACCGCCAGTACTCGGGATGCCGGGAAAGGAGGATAACCGTTTCCTGTAAAAGCGTGGCCAGCCCCTCCGGGGTTTCGGTGTTACTGCGGGTAGCCAGGGCGTCCAATTCCTCCTGGATAAAGCGGGCAGTGGGAAGAAGAGCCAGTTGAAGCTTGATGACCGTAAACGATCCCTGCCTACGGGCTCCTCCCCTTTCTCCTGTCTCTACCGATGCATAGCGGCGCCTGTCCAGTCTACTCAACAGCACGTAGGCCACCACCAGCCCGGCTAAGATCAAGAGGAGAGGAGAGAAGAATCCTCCGCCCCCTCCTCCAAAGAAGAAGAATCCGGGAAAACCGTACCCGTAACCATATCCTCTATAAGGCGAGGCCAGAGGGACACCACCGTACCGCCTGCCAGAGCCGGAGGGGAAGGGCTGGCTGAGGCGGCCGGGGGAACCGAAACTCCGCGAGCGGGCAAACCCGGAGCGCCCTCCCAAACGCCCCCCTGTCCGCCTGGCAAAAGCTTCAGAAACTGTCCCTCCTAAGATGAGCAGGATGAGGATGAGACCTATCCAGACCTGAAACCGTGTAAATCGCATGCTGTCTCCCTTCCTCCTTCTCCCCGTGTCAGGGTAACCGTCCCTTCACTCCCCAGCTCTCCCTGGACCGTGATCTTGACCGGCAGGAAAGCAGAGACGGTGTGGATATTGGTTAACAGATGGCTGGTGATGGTGGAAACCGAGAAAGAGGAATCGTGTCCAGCCCAGGCCAGAGGGAGGATCAGTTGATCGGCCATATATTCGTCCACCGCACCGTTCTGTCGAAGAAAATGGAGCAGTTTTTGACAGGCTTCTTCTGCCACCTTTTCCGCCCGCTTCCCTCGTGCACCCAATGCCGTATAACAGCAGCGGGAATGGGTAAAGTAGGCGGTAAGGGCAAAGGTGGTGTTGCGGGACAGAGAGGGGAGTGTCGCTGTTTCCATCTCCACCTCGAAGCCTGCCTGTTTGAGAAGCTGTTTTCCATAACGGGCCTGTCGCAGGGCCACCTCCTCTTTCAGGTTGGCCTGTGCCGAATAGCCGGTGATCTTCAGCAATGCCCCCCTTTCCAGCAGTTGCAGAGGAAACAGCCGTTTTACCGGCCGGATCCAGACCTCCATCTCGCCTCCCCCCTGCGGGTAAAAGCCGGCGCGCAGTAAGCGCAGGTCAAGATCGAATCCCAGGCGACGCATGAAATAGAGCCAGCACTCCGCCAGAAACTCATAGGTCGGGCTCCACGGCACATGGGTTCCTCCTCGCAGCCAGAGATACGTCTCCTCTTCGGCAAAGCTCAAAGGGAGGAAGAGGGTATGCAAGAGGAGGGAGGTG
The DNA here is from genome assembly GCA_003696125.1 of Nitrospinota bacterium. Classification (GTDB taxonomy): domain Bacteria; phylum Tectomicrobia; class Entotheonellia; order J063; family J063; genus J063. The sequence continues at coordinate 3,098 of RFHZ01000898.1, read as the reverse complement.
GCCCCGGCCGTTCCGATGTCAAACCGGTACTCCCCACCCCGTACCTTTCCCGGCCAAAACCGGATCTCTGTAGACCCGATGCGAGCCCCCTCCACCCGGGCCTGCGCAATCCGCTGGCAGGCCAGGATGGCCTGGAGATGCTGGGGACGCAGGCCCGGCTTCTCCCGTCCAGCCCGGATACGCACCATGGTAAAAGGGATACCGGTGAGGAGGGAGAGACTCAAGGTGGTACGCAGGATCTGTCCCCCGCCTTCTCCCTGACTTCCGTCGATCGTGATCATGGCAATCCTTCTCCCTTTCCAGGGGTTTGCCCTCTCCATCATCCCTTCATAGGAGGACCCCCATTGCCCTCGGTCCCTTCCTCTCGTCCCATCCCCTGTTCTTCATCCACTAACCCCTCTTCTCCCGCGATCCGGTACCGTTCCCCTAACCAGGAACCGAGATCGATCAGCTTACATCGCTCTGAACAGAAAGGGCGAAAAGGGTTCTCTTCCCAGGGAATAACGCGCTTGCATGTAGGACACCTGACGCGAGCCTTCATCCTTGCTCCTCGGACAGGTTCTCCTTTGTCTCATCAGCAGGAGAGAGGGAAACTGGCCGAAACGGCCTGTTGTACGGACACACCTGCAGTCCAAGCCAGGCCGAGAGGTGGGTCCGGCGTTGGGACAGCGCCGCGTATGCCCGATCAACCAGCGGTCGCAAGGGGAAGAAACGAATCAGAGAGCCGAGAGAGAGGGGAAAGGGGAGGGCTCGGGCAATGGTGGCCCAGGCTTCGGCATTATAGACGGGTGGGGTATGTTCTGACCAGACCACAATCGACTGTTGAGCCTGCTCACGGGTCACCTCAGGGGGTAACACCTGGTTGGACTGCAGAGAGAGGTTCTGGTGCACATCGAGCCGTTGCAGGAGACGCACCGCCCAGAGACAGATCCCACATTCAGCATCCCAGAGGACGGTGTAACGATGCCTGTCTCTTCCTTTCTCAGATCTCTTCAAAAATCTCTTCCTCAGGGTCTGCCTCCTCCAATCTGAGATGGCACTGCTCGCAGTATAGCTTTTCCTCCGGGACCCTTTCCAGAGTCACCACCGTTCCACAGGCGGGACATTTGTAAAATCCTGTGTACCACCTCTCCTCCGGCATCGTCATCCTGGCTCCCATCTACTGCGCGGTAAAGCCCCCGTCAATGACCAGCTCGGCTCCGGTCATGTAGGACGACTCATCCGAAGCGAGGTACAGGGCAAGATAGGCGATATCCCGGGGCGTTCCCAGTCTCCGAAGAGGAATGGAGCGGATAAAGGCGTCCCGCACCTGGGGATCAGCGATGTACTTCGCCTGCATCGGCGTATCGATGATTCCCGGGTGGATGATATTGGCCCGGATATTGTACCTGGCAAATTGAATGGCCAGCGATTTGGTCAGGGAGATCAAAGCCCCCTTGCTTGCCGTGTACGCATCCTGGGGCAGTTCAAACCCCAACAGCGCGGAGACAGAGCCGACATTGATGATGGAGCCTCCCCCACTCTTGATCAGCTCGGGAATCCCGTATTTGCAGGTGAAAAAGGTGCCTTTTAAGTTGATCGCCATCACCCGATCCCAGTTCTCTTCCGTCGTCTCCGTCACCGACCTGTCCCGATCCTTCCAGAGCACACCGGCATTGTTGTAGAGGATATGGAGTCGACCAAACCGCTGCACACCGGTGGCGATCATCCGCTGCACATCCTGCTCGACCCCCACATCACCCTGTACAAAGAGGGCGACATCCCCCCACCGCTGTCTGATCTCTTCTACCGTCTCCTGCCCCGCCTCCGCATTGATATCCGCAACGATAACCTTCGCACCATGCTCGGCAAAGAGAATGGCTGCCTCACGGCCCTGTCCCATTCCGGCCCCGGTGATAAAAGCCACCTTGTCCTGTAATCTCTTCCCTTGTCCTACCATCGCTCCACTCCCACCCTCTCTTCTCTGGGTCCAGAATCCCTGCCTCCTTCTCTACCCTGTTCCTTCGTTATATTATTCCGGAAAGGAGAGCCTCTGTCAACAGGATTAGGTCGTCTTTTCCGGCGAGAAAGTCTTCACCACCGTCATGTTGGTGAGCGGTTCATCGTACAAGCCCCTGTACCCGGTGAAGGGGGTTTTATCGTAAACGGCAAACCCGTATCGTCGATACGCCGCTTCGGTCCGGCGTCGCGGCGAGGAAAGCACCTGCCCGTAGTACCCGGGCAACCCTTTCTGGCGGAGATACGACTCGGCAATGCGATAAAAGGCCCGGCCTATACCCCGGTTGCGATAGGGAGGGAGCAGGTTGAAGTGAAGGTGTGCATAGCGGGGAGGAACTTTGGGAACCTGTTTTCTCCCTTCCCGGAGAAACCAGCGAAGCAGGGTCAGGTAGTTCTGGCGATACTTTCCCCGCAGGGCACGCCAGCAGGCTTTCAGCACCCCTTTCCCCACGATGACCGGCTGCAGCCAGGCATAGCGCCGGGGATGGGCAGCGATGAGGAGGTAGCCGACCACTTCTCCTGCACACTCTGCCACCCAGCAGGACGCGGCCTCGTAATCGGTGTAGTAGGCGGTAAAGAGATCGGCAAAAAGGTCTCTATCGGCCAAAAAGGGATCGACAGGGTTTCCCAGCAGGCCGGTTTCACAACAGATAGCCCGCACCGCGTCCCGATCCTCGGGTCGGTACTTGCGGATGGTCACCTCTGGCTGAGACCCGGTCGATGGCTCATCTCGTACGGGAGACATCGGCCTCCTCTAACTCTGCCAGGATGCGCCGGGCCGCCTCGATACGGTTGGCCGCGGAGAGAATCGGTCGGCCGACCACGATATAATCACTCCCCTGTTCCAGGGCTTCGCGAGGCGTGGTGACTCGCTGCTGATCATCCGGCTCGACCGACCAGCGAGGACGAATCCCCGGGGTTAAAATGATAAAGTGAGCACCACAGGTCTGGCGGATAAGCCCGATCTCCCGGGGCGAGGCAACCACCCCGTCTAAGCCCGCCTGTTGGGCAAGACGGGCGAGGTGAGCAACGTACTGCTCCAGCGGGAGGTCTACCTTGAGCTCTTCCCTGAGCATATCCGCATTGATGCTGGTCAGCAC
>RFHZ01000897.1 GCA_003696125.1 Nitrospinota bacterium | reverse complement strand
GCCCCGCAGTCCCCGTCCCAGCGTGGTCTGCCAGCGTCCTTCCCGCAACCGGAGAAATTCGAGGGGAATATGACGCATCCCGGCCAGGATCAGGCCCCAGGTCAGTTCCGCGGTGGCATAGGGTGAACCTCCTCCTGCCGCCACCACCACCCCGTGCCGGGTGCAGGCCTCGAGATCGATATGCGCAATGCCGCGCGCCGTCTGGCTGATCAGTTGTAGCCGGGGAAGGCGTTCGAGCAGGGGAGCGGTGATCGGGGTCCGTTCCCGGATCAACACCACCGCTTCTGCCTCCCTGAGCCTCTCGACCAGGGCATCCAGGTCCTTGACCGTATCGTTGTAGATGGTCACCTCGTGTCCGGCCAGCTTGGAAAAACAGTCGAGATGGCGAACCGCATCCTGGTAATCGTCAAGGATGACCACTTTCATCGGCTCTCTCTTCTCCCCTTATTTGCCAAAGACCTCTTTGAGCAGATCGGTCACCCGGGCAGCCGGATCGGTACGGATCTTCTTCTCCTCCTCTCCCACCATATAGAAGAGGCCATCCAGGGTTTTGGTCACCACGTACTCATCCAGATCAACCACCACCTCTTTGGTAAAGGGGATGGCCTGGTAGCGCTGGGTAAGCGCCTTGTATTTCTGCGTCACCCCTACCTCGTTGGTGGCCTGCTCCACGATGGGACGGAAGGCGGCGGCGAGTTTGTCCGAGGTCTTGGCCTTAAAATACTCCGTTGCTGCCGTATCTCCCCCGGTCAGGATCTTCCGGGCATCCTCAAAGCTCATCTCCCGGATGGCATCCCAGAAGATCTCCTTGGCAAAGGGGGCGGCCCGTTCTGCTGCGCGATTCATGCTCAGGACAAACTCATCGATCTGTGGCCCGTACCCCACGGCTCGCAACACCTTTTCCAGGGTCTGGAGTTTTTCCGGCATGAGGATCTTGATCGCCTGGTTGCGAAAGAATCCGTCAGGGCGCCCGGTCAGGCGAACCGCATTCTCGGTGCCGATC
>RFHZ01000896.1 GCA_003696125.1 Nitrospinota bacterium | reverse complement strand
GTCTTGTACATCTCCAGCACTTCAACCGCTTTGGTGGCTCCGACTTCGAAAAAAACCGTATTTTCAAACGGCCCGTACATGTTCCAATCCTCGACCAGAAGCCGTCCCTGCGTTTTGGCCAGGTGGTAATAGGTGGTACCCGGGAAAGGAGTGGCAATCGAAAACTGGGCCCGGTCAATAGGGAGGGAGAGGGCAAAATCGATCGTCATCTGCATGTCCTCTCGGGTTTCATCCGGATTGCCAAAGATGAAAAAGGCTCCGGTATCGAAGCCGAGCGCTCTCGACAGACTGACCGCGTTCCGGACATCATCCATGCTACTCCTCTTACCTATGATCTGCTCTCGAATGCGAGGGCTCCCCGATTCGGCAGCATACCAGACATCGATACACCCCGAGGCTTTGGCCACTTCGAGGAATTCTCGTGATACATTCTCGACCCGGGAGATCCCGTTGGGAATACTCCAACTAATCTGAATCCCTTCGTCGATCATGAGCCGGCAGATCTCTATGGATCGCTTCGGGATGAGGTTAAAGACATCATCCTGAAATTCGATGAAGTTGACCTGAAAGCGATCCATCAGGTAGAGAATCTCATCAACGACGTTACGGGGGGAGCGAAAACGAAACTTCTTGGCGTACGGTGAGAGCCGGGAACTGGTACAGAAGTTACACGTATAGGGACAGCCCCGGCTTGTCATCATCGACCCGGCCCGTATGCCGACCTGAGCAATCCAGGTGGGTCGGGTCGGCTGATATTTGTGCATGGGAAAGAGGTGATAGGCGGGGAAGGGGTAAGCATCAAGGTCTTTGTTAAATTTCCGGGCAGGATTGTGCACAATCTCTCCACCAGGTCGTCTGTAAGACAGACCAGTAATGGTACCCCAATCTGCTCCACAGGCGACCGCTTCGACAAACTCGACCATCGTCTCCTCTGCCTCGTTTCGTGCCACGGCATCGATCTGAGAAAAAGCGAGAGATTCCTCTGGCAGGACAGTAGGATGAGGTCCTCCGACAATCACATACGCCCGCGGATTGGCAGCTTTGACCCGTGCCGCTTCTCGCCAGGTTGCCTTGGCCGTGGCGGTGATCATATAGAAGCCGACCACATCGTGCTCTCGCGCCTGTTCCTCCAGCGTATCCGGCTGCACGTTGAGATCGAGAGCAGTGACCTGATGACCGGCCTGCTCTAAAAAGGCGCCCAGATAAGCCAGACCCAACGGTATGGTGTGGGTGGTATCGAATTCGATCAGATCGGGTTTAGGGTAGACAAGCAAGACACGCATATACCAACCTCCCTTCCTGAGGGACTAAGAGACGGCAGTCACATCTGCCGTGAGATGCTCTTCCCAGAGTGCTGGTATCCTGCTCCCCTTCACCGCAATCACGGAAAGGAGCGGGGCCCAACCATTCGTAAACGTGTGTTGACCAAAGAGCGTATCGGTGATCGGGGTCAGCCCAAACCAGTGAAAGGTGGTCATGACCGAAAAGCCGGCCTCTTCCAGCAGGCGTACGAGGGGTTCCACCTCGATCCCCTCCTCCTGCCACTCGGCAAATCGATAAAGCTCTGGAGTAATCTGCCGATTCACCCGGTGATACTTTGTCCTGGCATCATACCAGAGCCGCCGATAGAGGGTGAGGGGGAGCCGGAATCGCCGATAAAAGGCTGCATTCATGTCATGGTCGGAGTAGAATATCCCCCCGGTTCTCAGGACACGAGCAACCTCAGCAACTAATCCGTCAAAGGTGTAGAGGTGATGCAAGACGGCAAAGCAGGTGACGACATCAAACTGCTGGGCTGCAAAAGGGAGGGCATCCACATCGGCTGCCATCCCCCCATCGAATGCCGTTTGATGCTGGATAAGGATACGAGCTGAAAGATCGACCCCTATCCGCAGAGCAAATATCCCCCTGGCACAGCGGGTCACAAAGCCACTCCCGGTTCCGAGATCCAGGAGTCGCCCTCCCGGTGCATATCGGCGGAGCCAGGAGAGTCTTCGACGCAACCAGGCTTCAAGCACAGGGGAACGGCGTCCATCCACCTCTTCGTAATGATCGGCAACGGCGTCATAGAACTGGCGATTGGCGGCTTTGACCCGTTGCTCCACCTTACTCTGCATACTCCACCCCTCTTCTTCCTTTGCTCTTCTCCCACTACGATTGGCGTGAGCAGTGAATCGAACACTGCTTCCGCATCTGCCAGCCATACTCCAGCAGTGACCACCAGCGATAGGAGAGGCGATCCATGGCGATCGCTTCCCCCAGGTCCAGGGCTAAATGGACCACCACCCCGGCCAGACAGGCCACGAGGAGCCGTGACGAGCTGGCCAGGGTCAGCAGGCCCAGGCCGACCACAAACTCGAGCGTATGGCATACACAGACGCAGGGACGGGGAACATTCATCACCGATTCAAAATAGGCCATCGCCTTACGGAGACTCATCTCTCGAAAACGGGCCGCGTAGTAGACGAAATGATCCACATCCAGGAGCGAGGAGGCCAGAAAAAACCCCAAGGCCTCTGCAACAGGCACAAAGCGTGCCATTACCACAGTCAGGATTCCGGCAGTCGTGACATGCACCGTTGGTCGCATCTGCTCGCTCCTCTTATGATGAAATGGGGGGATCTGCAAGCCATTGCAGGTTGTAGATGATCCCCTCATGATCAGGACAGTGCAAACGCCGAGGAATCGATCTCTCTTCTGCGCCTGCTCCATGGTCGGCCAGTACAAAGGGATAGATTCCGTGGAAGGCAGCCGGGCACAACTCATCTGTCCGCCTGACATTCAGCCAGTAGGTTGTACCAGGAACATAGTTTGCCGGGCAGGCTCCCCGATTCTCTAGTACCCGTACCCGTATATGCCAGTCTTCCCAGTCTACAGGGTAAAGCACCCGTGCAACAACCCAGTCGAAGAGACGCTTCAGCAGCCGGAGCCATAACGGACGGCAATGGACACGCCGTACCTCCATCACGATTCCCTGGGGGTGAGGACAGCGCAGATGTACACGCCCCTTTTGACATTCCCCTTCTGCCCCGTACAGGAGGGCTAACGCGTACGGATAGGCCACAAACAACGCATCCGGGCAGAAATCACGGACGATGTCATTCGGCCTAAACTCCTGTCCCCGCCGTTTGCAGTACTTGCAAATCTTCTTCATCTCCCCTGTCTCCAGGAGAAAGGGGGGGAAGGCAAGGCATCCTTTCATCGCTTCCTTCCTTCTGTTCTCATGCTGCACCTTTAAAGAGGACACACCCTCGACAAAAATCTGGCGTCTTTCCCAGACGCATCATGCGTCTGAAATGGCGCATTGGAGGAGAATTCCAGGCCATATCCGGGGTATAGTCCTTGAGGCTACCAAAGGGGAATTCCTCATGCACAATCTGTTCATACCTGGGGTTATGTAACTGCCAGCAACAGGGGAGATAGGCGCCGGTTTCGGCTATGTACATTCCGCGATAGGGATACGGACAGCGATTGATCGCTTTGACGTTGCTCACTTTTTGCGCTTCAAGGATTACCGATGACTGTTTCAGCCGTCTTCGCAGCGCCTTTACGATAGTGGTATAGGAGCTTACGGCTCGGACCTCTTTATGCACCGCACCGGTCAGGGGAGAGATCTCGATCGCATGAACCCCTAACCGTTCCATCAGGGTCACAAAGTCGATGAGCCTGTCTGCATTGTACCTGCTCAGCACCAGCCGGACTCTGATACGAGTGGGGAGTGACTCCTCTCGGATGAACTGGCTCATCGCTTGCAAGTTTTCTATCAAGAGCGACCACTTTCCATGGATCCGGATCTGTTCATAAGACGCCTGATCCCAGCCATCGATGGAGACATCGATAAGGTCGATCCTGTAGGTAAGGAGCTTTTCCAGGCGGTGCTTTCCCACGTTGAGATTCGTGGTAACCTGAATATACTTGCCTTCCTGCCGACACAAATCGACCATGTCCAGAAAGTCCCGGTGGAGAAAGTTCTCCCCGATACCGGAAAATACGATGATCGGGACCTCTCTTGCATGCTGGAGTATGGTGACAAAATCTTCTAGGGGAAGGCTCGCCCTTCTGCGAAGCCTCTGGTTGTTACACATTTTACAGGCGAGATTACAACGGGACGTGGTCGAGATCTGCAAGTAAGAGGGTTTGGCCAGGGCTCTGCTCGGTCGTATGTAGAGATCGAGCGTATACCGGAGGAGATTGGATAAGGGGATCGCTTGCATAAAGCTGTGTTTCGTTGATCGTCTCATGCTCTACTCCAGCACCGATAACCCTCACTTCTCAGCATGCAGCCCCAGGAAGGCTCTCTTTAAAAGGGTGCCCCCTGTCCTGCATGGAGTGTAGATGACTACTCACTCCATATGGGTGATCGCGGAAGGCGTCTCCCGGTTTAATCGATGACTCCATACCTGATTGATCGTGACTTTCAGACCGAACAGGGCTCCCCGTAGTGTAGCCATCCGCTTCCACTCCGGCACTCCGGGGCAGAAACACCCTTTACACGGCAGACGGGCCGCATGATCCAGGGCAGCCTCAAACCCATCTTTCCGGATATTCTTCGGCTGAAACTTATCCGTATTCCAGAGAGTTGCACAGGGGTAGATGTCCCCATTGCTGTTGATATAGATCATCGTCTGTCCAAACAGACACGTCTCTTTTGGTCGCAATCTCTCCCCATTACGCCAGAGGATTTCCTGGTAGGGGAGGGGATAGTCGATAACGTATCGGAGCGTCTCTTCGGAGAAGAGGATCTTCCTCCCTGCCCGCTTGTGTCGCAGGAGCAGACGGTAGTACTCCTTGACTTCCTCCCGGGTGAGCATGATCTCCGCTTCCAGATCCTTAGCCTCCGGGGGAAAATCGGCGGTCAGAGAGAAGGTCACCCAGACATTGTGTTTATCTGCAAAGTCCAAGAGCCAGGGGATGGCGTCCTTATTCTGCTTTGTTGCCACACAGTTGATCCGTACCGGTACCTTATGCCGCTGCAAAAGTTCGAGTGCCCGCATCACATAGTCATACGATCGTTTCCCTCGATTCTTCTCCATAATCTCCTGGGGACCGTCCAGGGAGAGCATCACCGCATTCACACGCTTCACCGCATCGATATGTTTCTCGAGGCCAAACCCATTGGTCGTCATCTCGATGTTGAATCCGAGCCGCTTTCCATAGAGGATCAACTCATCGATATCTTTGAAGAGGAGCGGTTCTCCTCCCATCAGACAGATCGAAACTCCGCCATGCTTTTTCAGGTTATCCAGCGTTGCCTCCCACTCGCTGAGGGTAAAGTCGCTCTTGTAGATGGTGTTCACATCGACAAAGCAGTAGCGGCAGCGCAGGTTGCATCGATTGGTCAGCAAGAGATAGGCCACCACCGGCCGTCTTCGTCCCAGGTAGTGGTATGTGGCTATGCCGGCAAAAATTCTGGCTCGATTGTAGAGCAAACGCATGATCCTGTTCTCCTGTGGATGTGAATCCCGGGTACCATGTACCCGGGGATCAACCGCACCGCCAATCCTTCCCTATGGTAAATACCGCATCACACGAGACATCAGGACAACAGAGAACGGGAGTTCCCTCTGCATCCTTCCAGGGGAGTTCCCCTCCCTGGGCCACAAAAGCCAGATAAGGGATAAAGGCCCCGGCAGCTTTGGGACAGCAGGGGAGTTCGTCCATGGTAAAGGCAAATGCCTGCCCGGATTCATACCCTTGAGGACAGATGCCCCGTACCTTTCTGATGCGGGCAAAAACGACCGTGCTGTCCTCTCGGACCTCCCGGCCAATCTCCAGTTCTACCGCTCCCTCAGGATTGCCACACTGGGCAATAACCGTGCCTCCGGCCGGAACCCAGGGGAACCAGCCACCGTTGAGCAGGGTGACAAAATAGGGATAGGCGGCATGAAAGAGGAAGGGACAGAGAGTGGCAGCACCTGTCTCCCCCACGGTCCAGGCTCCACCATACCCCTGCCGACACTTCCCC
>RFHZ01000895.1 GCA_003696125.1 Nitrospinota bacterium | reverse complement strand
GAGTACGCCATCGACCGGGGCATCAACTACTTCGACACGGCGGAAAGCTATACCGGTGGAACCTCGGAAACGGCCATCGGCAAGGCGATCAAGGGGAAGCGGCATCGACTCTATCTGGCCACCAAGGGGTGGTTTGGAGCCCGCACACGCAAAGAAGAGATGATGCGCACCCTGGAAGGGAGCCTCCGCCGTCTCCAGACCGACTATGTGGACGTCTATTTCCTCCACGCGGTGAACGACGTGGACCGGGTCCGTAACCAGGAGTTCTACGAGTTCACCGACCGGGCCAGGCAGGCCGGCAAAATCCGCTTTGTCGGCATCTCCGGGCATGGCGGACGCCTGATCCCCTGCCTGCACACGGCCATGGAGACCGGGAAGTTCGACGTGTTCCTGGTGGCGTACAATTTCGGGCAGGACCCGGCCTTTTATCAGCGCTTCCTCCGCTGGACAGACCTTGTCGCCATTAACCCGGCTCTTCCGCAGACCATCCAGCAGGCCAAGGCACGGGGTATCGGCGTGATCGCCATGAAAACACTTCGCGGCGCCAGGCTCAACGACATGACCCCGTATGAAAAGCCGGGAGGCACCTTTGCCCAGGCCGCCTTCCGCTGGGTCCTCTCCAATCCTGCGGTGGATGCCCTGATCGTCAGCATCACCCGGCAGGAGCAGATCGACGAGTACCTGGTCGCTTCCGGCGATACCAGAGTGACCCGGCACGATCTCTCCCTGTTGCGACGCTATGCGGCACTCAACGATGCCACCTATTGCCGGCCGCTCTGCGATGCCTGCGAAAGTTCCTGCCCACAACAGGTACCGATCGCCGATGTGCTTCGCTACAAGATGTACTTTGAGAACTACGGGAACGGCGAGGCGCAACGGAAGGCTCGAAAGGGGTATGCCCGACTCCCTGTCGATGCGGCGGCGTGTCTCACCTGTACCGCGCAGGGGTGCCTGTCTGCCTGCCCCTATGGCCTGCCTGTGCCCGACCTGACCCGGCAGGCACATCACAAGCTGGCCTGATCAGGAGGAATCCTGCCGGCTTTGCCAGTAGAGCCGGGCACGCATCACCAGGCAGAGAAGCGTATAGGCGAACACAAGAGGGAAGAGGGAGGAGAGGAGAGCAGGAGAGAGGAGGCCTGGAAAGCTCAGATGCAGGGAGAGGAGACCGACCAGGAGGTAGTAGAGCACCCCGGCCACCTTCCCCAGCCGGTTTTCCCGCAAAGGACGCCGGGGAGCGGGAGAGAAGAAAAGGAGTGAGTCCCCGATAAACTGGAGGATCTGCACGCTGATGGCGGCGGGAATCCACCAGGGAAGCATCTCCTTGAACGCTCCTGTCCAGAGAACGGCCAGGATAAAGGTAAGGTCTGAACCGACATCGAGGATGGTGCCCAGGGTGGAGACCTGCTGGCGAGAGCGGGCCAGAGGACCATCCAGCACATCGGAGAGGGCGATGAGAACGAAGAGGGGGAGGAGAAGTCCATTCCCCCTGCCTGTGCTCGCTCCCCGGGCAAAGAGGAGCACAAAGGGGGGAATCAATATTATCCGGAATATGGTCAACACCAGCGCTGGATTCATCTCACGATCCCATGCAACCTGAAATTGCCACCGCCTTGCGGCGGAGTCGTCTCATCTACCTTACCACCTACAGCCGATCTGGCCGCTCAGGAACGGTACCGGTCTGGTTTATGGTGGACCAGGGGAACCTCTATTTTACCACCGGCCGCTCCACCGTCAAGGCGCGTCGAATCCGCTCTAATCCCCGGGTAACGGTGCACATCGGGACACGAGAGGGACCCGGCTTTACCGGGAAGGCCTTCTGGGTAGAAGATCCCTCTCCCTTTCTGGAACGACTGCTTCGAGCCTACCGGCGAAAGTACTGGTATCTCTGGTGGCTATTCGGTCTTCGTATCCGACACGGATTGCAAAGGGGGGAAGAGATCCTGATCCGGATCATCCCGGATGAAGAAACCTGAAAGGAGAAGCGATGCTGGTACAAATCCGTGCCGATCGGCTGCGCCTGATCACCCAACACCACCATGCCCTCCTCTCCGGAGAACTGGCCGCTGCCTGGCAAGGATTCCCGGGGCAGGGAGTGCGCTTGCCCCTTGTGCTGATCCTGGCTACCGCCTTACACGATCTGGCCTGGCAGCCGATGGACCGCTCTCCGCTCCTCGATCCGGCAAGCGGACGTCCCCACAGCTTTGTGACCTATCCCCTGGAAGAAAAGCTGCGCCACTACCGTGAAGGGATCGCAGCGATGAGCCGGATTCATCCTTATGTCGGACTCCTGGGGAGCCTGCACTACACGACATTCCGGGGAACCGAAGGGCTGGAAGCTTTCCAGGCCCGGGAACGCCAGCGCCGGGAACACCTCAAGGAACAGCTCGGCCTGACTGCCCGGGAAGAGGCTTTATTACAGATTCATCTCCGCTACCTCAAGCTCTTCGATTACTTCTCCCTCTTCATCTGCCTCACTCCCCCTCCGGCAACAAAGGCGTCACACCCCTCCTGGCTCCAGCCCTCCCACTTTGCCCAGGACCCGGGCGGTCATCGCTTCCACCTGATCTGGCAGGATGAGAACCATCTGGTGGTCGATCCCTTCCCCTTTCCTGACGTACTGCCTCTGCGCATTCCCTATCGCGATCTGCCGGACACGACATATACCAGTGCCCCGGCTCTGCAGGCAGCCTGGGAAGCCTCGGTTCCGTCTTACTGGTCTGTGACGCTGATACCGGCGTAAGGAGGTGTTTCACCAAATACCTGCCAAGGGAAGGAAAGTCGAGTGAATACGCAAAGCCATGCCGTGCTCAACCTGTACATCGTGCGCAGGCTCCTGGCCAGACGCCTGGAGGCGATCGACCGTCTCACGCCCTTCATCGTAACAGGAGCGGTACTTCCCGATGTACCCATCATGCTCTTCTTTTTCTGGTATACCTGGATGGTGCCCACCCCGCAGCGGGTTATCTGGGGCACGCTCTATTTCAGCCCGGGCTGGCAGGCCGTCTTCGATCTCTTCCACTCCCTTCCCCTCTTCTCGCTTCTCGCCCTCCTGGCTTATCTCCGCTCGCAAGACAGAGTGCTGGCCTTTTCCCTGGCTGCTCTGCTCCATTTTTTAGAAGACTTTTTCCTGCACCAGCAGGACGGTCATGCTCACTTCTTCCCCCTGAGCGATTACAAATTCATCTCACCGGTATCCTACTGGGATCCCAGGTATTTTGGTCACTACGCCTCTCTGCTGGAACTGGGACTCACCGTCACCCTCTCCACCCTGCTCTTTCCCCATCTGAAGACCTGGTGGGGGAAGAGTATCCTGGTTCTGGCCAACCTCTCTCTCCTCCTTAACGATCACCTCTGGTTCTGGATTTTCGCTACCTTCCGCTAAACCCCAGCCCTTGCAATTTTCGTCCAGGAGAGGCAGAATAGGTGCGTAGGGAATAATCTCATAAAGGGGCAGGACCCAGCAGCTCTCTATGCTCGATGGGATACCTCTATGAATACCGTTTCAGGTACGATCTTACAGGAGGAAGAGCACTCATGACCGATCTCTGTTATACCCCGGCTACCCAACTGGCCGCAGCGATTCGTAACAAAACCCTTTCCCCGGTAGAGGTTATTGAAGCGTTTCTCCAGCGGATCGAACAGCTCAATCCCCGCCTTAACGCCTACTGTACCGTGACCGCTGACCTGGCACGGGCAGCGGCCAGGGAAGCCGAAGCGGCGGTCATGCGGGGAGAGGAGCTGGGACCGCTCCACGGGGTTCCCTTTTCCATCAAAGATCTGACCGTGACCAGGGGGGTACGCACCACCTTTGGGTCCAAGATCTTCGCCGATTACATCCCCGATCAGGATGCCGTGCTGGTAGAGCGACTCCGTGCCGCAGGCGGGATCCTGCTCGGCAAGACCAACACCCCGGAATTCGGCTGTAAGGCCTTAACCGACAACAGGGTCTTCGGTACCACCTATAACCCCTGGAATCCCGTAATGACCCCGGGAGGATCGAGTGGTGGAGCCGGGGCAGCAGTGGCGGCCGGTATGGGTCCTCTGGCCGAAGGGAGCGATCTGGCCGGTTCGATCCGTATCCCGGCCAGCTTCTGCGGTATCGTGGGACTCAAACCCTCGCCGGGAAGGATCCCCCGCCATCCCACCCTCAATGCCTGGAACACGCTGAGCGTGCATGGCCCCATGACCCGGACCGTGGCCGATGCAGCCCTGATGCTCCAGGTCATGGCCGGTCCGGACGACCGTGATCCCCTCTCCCTCCCCCAGACCGGTGAAGACTTCTGTGCAGCGGTACAAGGGGATCTAGACCTGACCGGTTTGCGGATCGCCTGGACACCGGATCTCAACATGGTACCGGTCGAGCCGGTAGTAAAGGAGATCTGTGCAAAAGCGGTCCAGGTCTTTGCTGACCTCGGCGGTATCGTTGAAGAAGGGAGTCCCGATTTTGAGGGTGCCCATGAGCTGTTTGCGGTCCTCAACGCCAACCTGCGCATGGCTGCAGTCGGGGACTATGTGGAGCAGTGGGCAGAGG
>RFHZ01000894.1 GCA_003696125.1 Nitrospinota bacterium | reverse complement strand
GTATAGATCAGCCCGAAGGGGTTTACCGAGCCGTGAGCCCGGTGACAGGACATACAGGATGGGGTGTTATCCGCGGCCGGGATGGTTCCCGAGGCGCTTAACACCTGGAGGCGACCATTCTTGATGAAGTTCTCTGTGGTGGAACCCCACCAGCTCGTGTAGTCGCTGTGGTTGTCGCTGTTGGCCCCGATATTGACGTCCGCCTGCGGGTGCCGCTTCCAGGGAGTCCCGTTGTCCCCACCGCTCTGACCACCAACCTCTGCACCGCCGGTGGTACCGTGGAAGTTGGTGTGGCATCCCTTACACCAGTTGGCATACGCGGAAGCGGTGGTATCCGGTTCCCCAAAGGTGATGTTGTTGTAAGAGTACTGCGTCGCCGTGGGTGTGGTCGCCGTCTGGGTCACATCCTTGGTGTTATCAAACGCGCCGTTGGCGTAAGTGATGGTAAGATCGCTGCTGGCATTGCCGGGTCGGAGCTTCAGGTTGCGATACTGGGACGCAATCCCGTGTGGCTCGTGACAGTCGGCACAGCTCAATCCGTTGGCATCAGACCAGGTGCCACCAGGAGCCGTAGCGGTCGATCCCAGCGTATGCCCCTTGTAGTCCTCATAAGGAGAGGAGCCGGTGGTCAACATCCCTGCCTGTCGGACATGGCTACCACTATGGGCTCCCCGCACGTCCGGGGCAGTGTCTCCCGACTCACTACCTCCATCATGGCAGCTCAGGCAGACATTGTTGCCGGTATCGATGAGCAGGTAGTTATAGGGAGCACTCCCCCCCAGGGTCCAGGGACTCCCTGCGGAACCGTCATATTTGTGCTGGGCACTGGCATGCATGGTATGACAATCCGAACAGATTAATTGCGACCCGACATGATAATCCCCGGCCATTCCCAAGCCGGTCCAGAAGAAGATCAACACCATGGACACGGCAAGAATGAACACAACCCTTTGCATTTTGGTTCCCTCCTTTCTATTATCCGGCTTAACACTTCTCGTCTGCTCGTTCCCTCTATCACCTCGGGATGTTCCACACGAGGGCAGAGATGGAACGCCGGAGTTCTCGCCTGATGCGTTCGGGATCGATGGCATTCTTCATCGCCCTTTTCCCGTTCACCAGGCGCTGCTGCATGATCTGGAGCCTGCTTCCTACCCGTTCTACCACGTAGATCCTCCCATCTCCATCCGCGGCCACATCCATGGGAAAGGCGACCGCTCCCGGCTGAGAACCCAGACCGCCGTACCGGCCGAGGAATTGCCCCTCTTTGCTGAAGACCTGGATCGTTTGCCGCAGGGTGTCGGCGATGATGACCCGGCCCTCCTGATCTATGGTTATTCCACTGGGGAAGGAGAAGTTCTGGGGGCCCGCCGCATGCTCTCCCCATGCCCGCAGGAATTCTCCCTGGGGACTGAAGACCTGCACAGGAACCCCCCTGGCGTCCACAACGTAGATCTCCCCTTCCCGGTCTACGGCTATGGCCTGCACCCTCATGAAACGACCGCGGCCATTCCCTTTCTTGCCGAAGCGCAACTGCAAGCGGTATTCCGGATCGTAGACCAGTATCTGGCCACTGTTCGCATCAGCAATGTAGAGGTATCCTCTCCGGTCCACGGTCAGTGCCGTGGGGAGCACTGCGGTCTCTACGCCTGGGAAGGGGAAGTCCTGCTGGTACTCTCCCCGGTAGTTAAAGACCTTGATGGCCCTGCCGGTTTTGGTCAGGACATAGATACGACCTTGCGGATCGGCAACCGCCTTTACCGGCTCCTTAAACTCTCCGTTATACCCAAAGGCGAAGAGCGGAACCCCGTCCCGGTCGTAGACTGCCACCAGATCGTTCATGGTGTCAGCCACATAGACCTCTTCCCGCCCCGGATCGACAAAGACTCCGCAGGGATTCTTCAGATAGATCCCTTCCACCTGGCGGTAGACGAGGCGTATCGGCTCAAGATAGAGCACCTCTCCACCTCGTTCTGCCCCCTCGGCCACCATCGGCCGTGGAGGAAAGGATACTCCCAGAGCAGCCAGGACAAAGAACAGCACGCAACACCGGAGCCTGGGGGACAAACATTCACCTCCTTTTTTCCTGATACTCCTTAATTTTAGTCTATATAATAACTTGGTACCGGTACCTTTTGCTTTTTTTATCGGCAATTACCCTCATTCTCTTTAGTATTTTTGATATGTTTTTTTGTTTTGCATTCTGAGAGGGGCTCCCCGCTTCGGAGAGAGGGGAGAAGCTGGCCTCCAGGGATCTGAGGTGAGATCACGGCCTACCGCAACTGCTTGTGGCACTGGATACAGAGTTCCCGCTCTTTGGGAAAGCGGAGGAAGTAGGGGATGTCTGTCCCCTTGGGATCGTGACAGGAGAGACAGGTCAGGGTCTCACCGGTGCGGGGATCGTTGATCCCCTCGCCCATGGGATGGGAAAGGGTGACATGCCTTTTGTGACAGGTTCCACAGACCTGGAGGGGGGCATCGGCAAAGAGAAAAGATTGTTCAGAGCCATGAGGGTTATGGCAGATGGTACAGCGGCCGTTTCCCGCCTTTTGGGGATGGTGAAAGGGGGAGTCCTTCAGCCGTTCCGCCACCTCGCTATGACAGGAGAGGCAGAGGTTCCACTCCTTCTCGACCAGGAGCCCCTGGACGTCTGAAGCGTGGGGATTGTGACAGGTGGTGCATCGTCCTTCAGCCACCGGGGGATGGAGATGGCTCTTTTCCATCTGCCGGGCCATGCGGGTGTGGCAGGTGAGACAGAGTTCCTTCCCTTGCAGGATTGTCCTCCTGGGGTCTGGGCCAGAGACCTGGTGGCAGACGGCACAGCTCCCCTGGGCAAAAGGGGCATGAACCACGGCCTTTACCAGGATCCGCTGGTCTGAGCCGTGCGGGTCATGACACTGCTCACAGGCGGCCTGCTGCACGGCAAAACGTCCATGCGCCTTTTTTATCCTGGGCTGTGCGGGATTATGGCAGCGCAGGCAGAGGCTCCGGGCCGGCTTCACCAGCAGCGCACGTTCTGGGGAAGCATGCGGGTTGTGACAGCGCAGGCAGTCCCCCCGGGCAAAAGGGGGATGGAGGACATTTCTGGCTTTCAGGCTCAGCTCCTGGTGACAGCGCAGGCAGAGCGCTCCCCCTGCGCGGACGAGTTGGAATTTTTCGCCACTGGCATGGGGATCGTGACAGGCGGTACAGTTCCCCTCCAGGACCGGTCGATGGACACTGCGTTGGGCAAAGGCTCTTTCCTCTCGGCGATGGCACGCATAGCAGAGTTCGGTCCCTGTCCGGGACAGAAGCTTCGGGAATTTCGCCGTATGCGGGTTATGACAACCCTGGCAGTTCCCCTGCTTGACCGGCGTGTGCACATGGGGTTGGGCGAGCTTCTCCTTGAGATCGGCATGGCACATGAGGCAGAGGGCTGCTCCCTGCGCCTTGAGTTTAACCGCTCCCCATCCCGTACCCGGTCCCAGAAATAGGCCTGTCCCCCAGAAGAGTAATCCGCAGAGTAGGATAAGGCAGGTGCGTTTCATGGTAACCAATACCCCTTTCCTGTACAGACCGTGGATCGATGATAGCATTCTCATTTGTGACACGCCTCGCATACCTTTCCTGCAAATGGTTTGTGGACAACCGGATGAAAGAGGCCTCCTTTTTCCTCCTGGGCGACATGGGGGGTGTGGCAACTGGTACAGAGGGTATCCTGCACCTGAAATCCTCCATGGGCTTTTACGGCCTGAGGTTCGGTTTCATCGTGACACATCGCGCAGAGCTCGCTCAGAGAGGCCTGGAGGAGATGAGGTTCTGGTGACTCATGGGGTTGATGGCAGACGGTACACTCGCCCTGGGCTGCCGGGGCATGCACCAGCGCACCCGGCTGCTTCATGCGACCGGCCAGGGAGGCATGACAGGAGAGGCAGAGTTCCTGTTCTCTCTGCTTGAGCTGTGCCCCTACCGGGCTCTCGTGGGGATCATGACAGGCGGTGCAGTCTTGCTTTACCGGCGCATGGACACTCTGCATGCTCTCCCCCTGGAGGAGGTCCCCATGGCAATCCAGGCAGAGGGAGGTACCGGTGGCGGTAACCAGTCGCGGGGTATCGCTGGCATGGGGGAGGTGGCAGAGACGGCATTCCCCCTCCTGGAAGGGCGGGTGAGCAGTCTCCTCTTGGCTCCGGCTGCGCATGCCAGCATGACAGGTGAAGCAGAGGGTTTCTGGTTCTGAGACCAGCAGAGACTCTGCCTGGCTGGCATGGGGGAGATGACAGCGCTTGCACTCGCCTGCTGCCACCGGTTGATGGATGGTGACCCGGGTAAACTCTTCCTCCTTATCCTGGTGACAGGAGTAGCAGAGTGCCGGGAAGGAGGAGACCAGGAAGGTCTTGTCTTTGCCCCCGTGCGGGTCATGGCAGGCGGTACACTCCTGGCCGGCAAAGGGGGGATGGAGGTTGCGGTATTCAAGCTCTGCGCCGGTATCCTTGTGGCAGGAGAGGCAGAGTTCCCCCTCTGCCCTGCGCAGGAGAGAGCCTTGCGAAGAGGCGTGCGGGTTGTGACAGGTGGTACATCTCTCTGCTGCCGGTGGGTGGGGGACGTCCCCCTCTTTCTCCAGATCAGCATGACAGGACAGGCACATCGTCTTTTCCTGGGAAACCAACTGGCCGGGGAAATCTGTGGCATGCGGGTCGTGACAGAGGAGACAATCCCCGGTCTGGAAAGGAGCATGGATGACCTCCTCTTTCCCTCCCTCTCCCGGTTCCTGGTGACAGGAGAGACAGAGGTCTGGGGTCCTGGCCACCGTCTGGAAGGGAGTAGAGGATTGCGGATCGAGGTGACAGTTGTCACACCCCATCTGGGTCATGGGGGGATGGGCATGCTTGCGGATCAGCTTGGGCCCGGTCGAAGCATGGGGCGTATGGCAGCCTGTACAGTTCGTCTCCTGTACAGGATAGCCCCCATGGGATTGGCGGAGCTGCGGGTCCTGCAGGTCATGACATTCCCGGCAGAGCTCCCTCACCGGGCGCACCAGCACGTCCGGTTCAGAGGAGGCATGGGGATCGTGACAGGTCTGGCAGTCCTCGGTGGAAGGGATATGTGTCTCTCCCTGGGTAAATAGCGCCGGCTCATGACAGGAGAAACAGAGGGCATTTCCCGTCTTTTTGAGCAGTCCTTTTTGCTCTGCGGCATGAGGATCGTGACAGCGGGTACAGCTCACCCCCTGCCCGCCTGCATCGACAAGGGCGGTATGGGGTTTTCCCTGGGCAAAACGCGTCTTCTGCTCCTCATGGCAGGTGTAGCAGAGCCGGGCACTGTTCTCGGTCAGGATAACGGCTCCTACCAGGCCGTGTCGCTGATGGCACTCCTCGCATTTTCCCGCCTTGACCGGAGCGTGAACCACCTTTGCCGCTGCAAAAGCCTTCTGCTCCTGGACATGGCATTCTACACACGCCTTGGGAGTAAAGCGAGCCGGCCGTTTCCGGGGAGGAGGGGTACAGGAGGAGAGCACAGAGAAGAGCGCTATGCCGAACAGAATCGAAATGATGCAGAACAGGTTACGCTTCACGGTTTCTTCTCCCTCTTGACCGGCAAGAATCCTCTAGCGTATAGATGCCTCATAGGCGGCGATCGCCTGTTCGATCATGGCCTCATCGACCTGCACCGACGATCGTTCCCGTAGCTTTGTGATCCACTGTTTCAACACATCCCGGTACTTCTGCTGCAAGGCGGCCCGTCGTGCCTCTTCTCTGACTTCCCGGAACAGTTTCTGCCGTTTGGCCCTCTTCTCCTCTACCCGAACCACGTAGTAGCCGAGCGGGACCTTGACCGTACCGATCTCGCCCTCTGGTAAGGAGAAGGCCACTTCCTCCAGGGCAGGATCGACCTCTCCCCTTTTGATCCATCCCCTTCTTGCCGATAGGGTCATCTGGCGCTCTCCCGGAAGCGTGATGGCATCCTCGCCCGTCTGTAATGCTGCCACTGCCTTCTGGGCCATCTCCTCGGTTTCGGCTGGGATGATGCTGACCTGGACCGCTTCTGGTTCGGTAAACTTCTCTCGATGCGTGCGGTAGTAGTCTTCCACCTCCTGGGCGCTTACCCCGGCAAAGTCGGCAAAGATCACCCGTTTGAGCAGGAGATCTATGGCCAGGTC
>RFHZ01000095.1 GCA_003696125.1 Nitrospinota bacterium | reverse complement strand
CTACTGAGAGGTTCCAGCCGGTGACCGTATTGATCATCTGGGCGTACTTCTCGTTGAGCATCCCGCCAAACCCCCGCTCGCTGGTGAAGCGACACTGGGTCAGCGAATCGTCCACGGCCGTGAAGTTTTGCGTCCGGATGGCAAAAGCCGGTTTTCCCTCGATGCTCTTGCGGTCGAAATTCGGATCGTATTGCAGGGTAGGCCGGGTGTCGTGGTGACTCCCACCACGGGTGGCGGTGGCATACCCGATACTCATCCCCTTCAAGCCACGTGCCGAATGCGCTGGCAGCTCCAGTCGTTTCACCGCATAGAGGAAACGGGAAGCCTCCTTCCCGATATGGTCAGCCAATCTGGCCGATCCTTCGGCCAGCAGGTTTCCAAAGCCCTCCCGCCGGGCAGTGGCTTCGATCAGGTCGAGCATGGCATGGTAGTTTCCAAAGGTAAGCTCCCTGCCGATCTCCTGGGTGGAGAGCAATCCCTTCTCCACACACTCCATGACAAAGGTAAGGGTCACTCCCATGCTGATCGTATCCAGGCCCAGCTCGTCGCAGAGTTTGTTGGCCTTGATAATCGCTGCCGGCTCATCCACGTCGGCCATAGAGCCAAAGGCGAAGAGGGTTTCGTACTCTGGCATTTTGGCCCTGATCCCGGCAAATTCCCCTTCGTCGACGCGAAAGTCTTTGCCACAGGCGATGCTGCAACGAAAACAGGTGGTATCCCGCTCCCAGAAGAGATCCTTGAGTCGCTCTCCACTGATGGCCTGGGCCTGTGCAAACACCTCCTGCTGGACATTTCTCGTCCCCAGCAGTCCCATCGTATTGATCGGTTGCACGAGAATCGGGGTGCCAAACTCTGCCAGGCCCTTGGTGCCCACCTTGACCTGCTCGCTGTTCTCCCGGACCACCGTCTTCACGGCGGCCAGCGAAGCCACCTCTGTTTTGATGTTGCCCCGTACCGCAATGCCCTTCAGATTCTTGGAGCCCATGACCGCGCCGATCCCTCCCCGGCCAGCGATGGCATCCCGGCTCTGGAAGGCGTGCACCGCACAGGCGAAACGGACCAGATGCTCTCCGGCCGGCCCGATCGCCAGCACATCGAGATCCTTTATCCCTTCCCGGGAGCGGATCGTCTCGATCGCCTCCAGGGTGAGCTGTCCCCAGGCGCTTCCAGCCGGTTTGATCTCAGCCCCCTCCTCTGTGACCAGGAGATAGGAAGGTTGCGGAGCCTTACCGGTCACCACAATCGCTTCAAACCCGGTCCGTTTCTGCATGGCGGCAAAACGTCCCCCAAAGGTCGAATCGGAATAAAGTCCGGTGAGAGGAGATTTGGTAGCGATATAGCCTCGACAGTTGCTCTGGATGAGCGTATCGGTTACCGGTCCCACGGCCAAGACCAGCATATTCTCCGGCGACAAGGGATCTATACCCGGGACCAGGTGCTCGCAGAGGATCTTTGCCGCAAACCCGTTTCCTCCCAGGTACTGGCGAGCAAAGGTTTCGTCGAAACGTTCCACCCGGCTTTGACCGGTGCTTAAATCGACAAAAAGGATTTTCCCCGTATAGCCGTACATGAGCCTCCTCCTCTCGCTTCTGTACACCATCTCTGCTATTCCCACTGTCCCTATTACCTTATCACACTAGCCCCGGGGAAGCACGGACAATTTTTCAACCCGGGTGTGAAGCAAAGAGGGCTTATAGAGAGTCTCCATCCCTTCTAGAGAGGGACGTGGGGAGTGAGGGCATGTATCGGATTAGGGCTTGACAGCAAAGGAAAAGCCTGGTATATGCTACTAAGATCATACTCATGAGTTTCTCCCTGCCTGTTCATCTTACCCCAGAAGGACCCACAAGGAATCCGGGGGCAAAGGAGAGCGGTTTTGTAAACTCGAGGCCGAGGAAGAGCGTAGGGGAGGTAAAGGGTAGAGAGGATGCGAGTCTATATCATTCGTCGGGCATTGCAATCGCTCATCGTCTGCTTTGGTGTCTCCATCATCACCTTCCTCCTCCTCAATGTGACGGGTGACCCGGCCCTGCTCCTGCTCCCGCCAGAAGCGACAGCAGAAGATGTGGCGGTGCTGCGAGAAGAGTTGGGATTAAATGATCCGTATATCGTCCAGTATGGCCGTTTTCTCAAGAACATCCTGCATGGGGATTTCGGTGATTCTTTCTTTGTGAAACAATCTGCCTCCTCTCTGATCCTTGAGCGGATGCCGGCCACGATCGAACTGGCTGTTGCCGGCCTGCTTGTCACGATCGTGGTCTCGATTCCCCTCGGGATTGCCGCTGCAGTTAAGCGCAACTCTCTCCTGGACAGCTTTGCCAGTGTCTTTGCCATCACCGGGCAGGCCATGCCTGTCTTCTGGCTCGGCATCATGATGATCATCGTCTTCGGCGTCAAGCTGCACTGGTTTCCGGTCTCGGGACGGGGAACCCCTGCCCATCTTGTCCTCCCGGCCATCACCCTGGGCTGGTACCTGGCCCCCTTAACCATGCGCCTTACCCGTTCCGGCATGCTCGAGGTGCTGGGACAGGAATATATCAAGACGGCCCGATCCAAGGGACTCCGGGAGAGTCTGGTCCTGTACAAGCATGCCTTGCGTAACGCCTGTATCCCGGTGGTCACCATCCTCGGTATGCAGCTCGGCACCCTCCTGGGCGGAGCGGTGGTAACGGAGACGGTCTTTGCCTGGCCTGGAGTGGCGAGCCTGGCCGTGACCTCGATTCGCAACTACGACTTTCCGGTGGTACAGGCAGCGGTCATCATCTTCGCCTTCTTTATCGTCTTTGCCAACCTGTTTGCCGATATTGCAGTAGGACTCCTCGATCCGAGAATCCGGTATGATTAAGAACACTTCATCTCCTGATAAGGTCTGGGCAGAGCTGGCTGAGTCCCGGCTCACGCCTAAACGCAAGCTCTGGCGCCGGTTGTGGCGTGTGAAGAAAGGACTGGTAGGTCTGGCCATTGTCCTGGTAGCGGTGATACTGGCGATCACCCCTGCCACCTTTGCCCCTCACGACCCGTACAAGCAGAGTATCGCCACCCGTCTGCTCCCACCGGCCTGGGAAGATGGGGGGAGAATGGAGTTCCTGCTGGGGACCGATCAGGTAGGGAGGGATTATCTCAGCCGTATCATCTACGGGGCACGTATTTCTATGATCACCGGGACGGTGGCTGTTGTCATTGCCCTCTGTATCGGGGTCACCCTGGGCGTGGTCGCCGGGTACTATGGACGCTTTATCGACACGCTGGTCACCAATCTGGTCAACATCATGATGGCCTTTCCCTTTATCCTTTTGGCCCTGGCCGTCATCGCCATCTTAGGACCGAGCCTGCGCAACATGATCATCGTCCTCGGTATCACCACCTGGCCGGTATATACCCGGGTGGCCCGCTCCGAGGTGCTCAGCTTTCGCGAACGAGAATTCGTGCAGGCGGCTAAAGGACTCGGCTGCAGCGATCTTCGCATCATCCTGCGACATATCTTCCCCAATCTGCTCAACTCTCTGCTCGTCCTGGCCAGCATAGAAGTGGCCCGGACCATCCTGCGGGAGGCGGTGCTCAGCTTTCTGGGACTCGGCGTGCAGCCTCCTACCCCTTCCTGGGGAGGGATGTTGAGTGAGGGGCGGGTCTATATGTTGGGACGCTGGTGGTTGGCCGCTTTCCCGGGGCTGGCCATCTTTATCACGACCCTGGGCATCAACCTGTTAGGGGATGGGCTACGCGATTTCCTCGATCCGCATCTCGATGTATAAAACCCTGTGGAGGCCGATGAAGATGAACACCTCTGTTGTCTCCCTGGTAGGCTGGGCCCTCCTGGGCGGGATTCTCCTTTCCTCCTGCTCCAAACCGGTTTTAGAACAGGCCTTTCAGGGAGATCTGCCTCCGGCAGAGGCAAACAAGGTCATCAACGACTACTGCCTGGAGTGCCATGTACACGCCGGTTTCTCTGCCGACCAACACCTGGAAAGGAGTCGGCAGTTCTATGATCGGCCCCCTTATACCCAGGCCCAGGAGTGCCGTGTCTGCCACTATATCCGAGAAGAGGGGCTGTTGATCAAGACGGTTCACCGCGGAACCCGCTGGCCGCAGTGGGTGAAACAGGGACGCTTTAAGCGTTTTGAGGCCAGGGAACTGGCTAAGCCCCCGGATCAAGCCAATCCCTGAGCCCGTCCCCTAGCATGTTTAAGGCGAGGACGGTGAGCATGATGGCCAGGCCGGGTAAGAGGGCGCGGTGCGGGGCGACCAGGAGGAAAGGGCGTCCCTCGTTGAGCATGGCCCCCCAGCTCGGAGTGGGCGGCTGGACCCCAAGACCGAGAAAACTGAGTCCGGCTTCGGCGATGATGGCTCCGGCCATGCCAAAGCTCCCCTCCACGATGAGAGGCGCGGCCAGGTTAGGGAGGAGGTGCCGTATCACGATGCGTCGGGACGGTGCTCCTGCCGCCTGGGCGGCCAGGACAAACTCCTCCTCCCGTAAAAAGAGGATCTGTCCTCTCACCAGGCGGGCATAGCTGACCCAGCCCATGACGGTAAGGGCGATGATCACGTTATGGAGGCTAGGCCCCAGGACCGCCATCAGGGCGATGGCCAGCAATATGCCTGGGAAAGCCTGAAAGATATCGGCGATACGCATGATAGCCTCATCCAGCATCCCTCCCCCATACCCGGCCACGGCCCCGATTAGCACGCCGGCCATCCCGGCAACGGTGACCGTGATCAGCCCAACTTGCAGGGAGATGCGGGACCCGTAAAGGACCCGGCTCAGGATGTCTCTCCCCAGTTTATCCAGGCCAAAGGGATGCTGCAGGGAAGGGGGTTCCAACCCGCGGGAGAGCTCCTGGTCGGTGGGGCTGTACGGGGCGATCCAGGGCGCCAAAAGGGCCAGGAGGAAGAGAAGCAGGCAGAGGCTTCCTCCTATCCAGAGCCCCTTATGCTTTGGTAAAACGGATCCGTGGGTCCACATAGGCATAGAGCAGATCGACGAGGAGGTTTACCAGGACATAGCTCAGGGCGATGAAGAGGACACATCCCTGCACCAGCGGGTAGTCCCGGCGTTGAATGGCCTGAATGGTCAAACGCCCCAGGCCGGGCCAGGCAAAGATCGTCTCGGTGATGATCGAACCGGAGAGGAGGGCACCGAGCTGTAACCCGACGGTGGTGATCAGGGGGATAAGGCTGTTACGTAGCGCATGCTTGCCAACAACGAGACTCTCCCGTACCCCTTTGGCCCGGGCCACAACAATATACCCTTTATTTAAAACCTCTAGGAGGCAAGAGCGGGTCATGCGGGTCAGGATGGCGGCCAAAGCGGTTCCTAAGGTGATCGCCGGCAAGATCAGGTGGGCAATGCCTCCCCGGCCTGCTACCGGTAGCCATCCGAGTTGCAGGGAGAAGAGGATGATGAGCAGGGGTCCGAGCCAGAAATTGGGGATAGAGACCCCCAGGAGGGCGATGAGCATGGAGCCATGGTCCCAAAGCGAGTAGCGGCGCACGGCAGCCACAATCCCCAGGGGCAGGGCGATAGCGATGGCAACCCCCAGTGCCCCCAGGGTCAGTTCTACTGTAGCCGGTACCCGCTCCAGGATCATGACCAGCACCGCCCGACCCGAATAGAGGGAGGAGCCGAGATCACCTTGTAGCAGCCGGAACCAAAAATGGAGATACTGGATCAGGACCGGTTTATCCAGTCCCAATGCCGTGCGGAGGGCGGCTTTATCTGCCGGCAGGGCCTGCTCTCCCAGCATGATCTCCACCGGATCACCCGGGATGAGATGAATGATCAAAAAAACAAAGGTGACCACACCGCAGACAACCGGGAAGAGGAGCAAAAGCCGTCTCATGATGTAGGATCGCATCGGTGTCGCCTTCCTTCAAGAGGCGGAAGGGGGGGAAGCGACCGCCCGTTCCTCCTCTCCCTCCCAATAGACGTCCTTTAAGGAAATCAGATCACCAGCCGGATAGAGGACAAACCCCTGCAGCCCTTTCTTCATGACCACGACATTGGTGGAAAACCAGAGGCTGATATACGGCACATCTTCGGAGAGGATCTTCTGCACCATGCTATAGATGGCCTGCCGTTGCTTGAGATCAAGGGTACGCCTCCCCTGCACCAGCAGGCGGTCAACGACCGGGTTATGATAACGCCCTCGGTTGGCCCCATTGGGAGGAACGCTTTGCGAGTGAAAGAGGTAGTAGAAGATATCCGGATCGGTCACCCCGACCCAGGTCAGGGAATAGAGCTGAAAGTTACCGCGCTGGATATCATGAAAAAAGGTACCCCACTCGAAACTCCGGATCTTGATCTCTACCCCGATCCGCTTGAAATCTTCCTGGATCGCTTCCGCGATCCGTCGCCGCAAGGCATTCTCGCTCGTCTTATAGGTCAGGGAGAAGCGGGGAAGCGGTCCCTCTCCATCCGGATCAGGATAGCCGGCCTCGTCGAGTAACTCCCTGGCCTTGGCCGGATCGTACGGGTAGGTCTTGACCCGGGGTTCATAGGCCCAATGGGAAGGAGGAAAGATACTCGATGCGGGCAGAGCGAGTCCTTGCAGGATATGGGCAATGATTCCGGGACGGTTAATCGCATAAGCCAGGGCCTGCCGCACCTTTCGCTTTCCCAGGATCGGATCCTGCAGGTTGAAACCGATATACGAGTAATTGGTTCCCACCTTTTTCCGTACCTGTAAGGCCGGATTCTGCTCTAAACGGGGAAGCAGGTCAGGGGGGATATCGTTCTGCAAGAAATCGATGCTCCCCTTCTCCAGCTCGAGCACACGAACGGTCTGATCCGGAATGATCTTGTAGATCAGCCGATCCAGTTTGGGTCTCCCCGCAAAATAGTGCTCATTGGCCTTGAGCTCGATGCGGGATTCTCCCTCCCATCGGGAAAAGCGGAATGGCCCGGTACCGATCGGGTGCTGGGCAAAGCCGGCCTTTCCAGCAGCATGCCGGGGGACAATGCCGGTCACCATGTTGATGAGAAAAGGGGCAAACGGTTCTTTCAACACAAAACGAATCGTATAGGGATCCAGGACGTCGATCCGCTGGATGGTGGTATAGCTGCCTCGCTTGGGAGATTTGGTGGCCGGATCGAGGATGGAACGGAAGGTAAAAGCCACATCCTCGGCCGTCAGTTCCCTTCCATCATGAAACTTCACTCCGGGTCGCAGGTGAAAGACGTAGGTGGTGTCGTTTGGCGTCTCCCACCGCTCGGCGAGATCCGGAACGAGCCGGGTATGGAGATCCTTCTTTACCAGCCCGTTAAAGAGGAGCTGAATAATCCGGTACGAAGCGGCATCAAGAGCATAACGGGGATCGAGGGAAAGGGGAGCACTCTCCAGGCCGATGATCAGGCGATTCTCTGCTTGTGGGGAGTTGGAGGTACATCCTCCTGCCCCTAACCAGAGGAGCAGGAGGATGTTAAGGGGCATCAGCCATTTAAATACGCAGGGCATCGAGGGTTTGCGCATCGACGGCCGCCTTGACGATCAGTTCTTCGCTCTCCCCTGTGCTATACACAAACCTTACCCTCGCCTCGGCCATCCAGGGAGCCTTGCTGTACCGGGCGGTGATCTCGGCGATACGCTTGCGCTCCTCCGGCGTGGTGGGACCAAAGACCAGCGTCAGCGGGCTGGGATAGTCGGTCACGGCGCAGGAAGCGGTACAGATACCGGTGTAGCGAGAGAGGACCTCGTTCTCCGCCTGATCTCTCCCCACGATGATCTTGCACTGCTCGCTGATCCGAAAATGCCGGCCGGTGGTGAGGAGATGGATCTCTTCCACACGGGCATCAGGCACGTAATGGAAGAGATCGCGCAGCTTCTCAGAGTAGCGACTATCGGTCAACAGGCATCCTCCGGCCGGAGAAGGATACTTGGTGATCCCGAACTGTTTGGCCAGCTCCATCTGCACCTTGCGGGAACGTCCCTTGATGGCGTAGAGTTTCTCCCGATCAACGATCCCTTCCATCTCAGGGATGGTGGGAGGGAGGAGCTTGGCCGAGAGGGGACGCAGGATCAGTCCCTTTAGTCCGCTTTCGCGATCGATCATGGCCAGGGCATCGCGACGCTGGGACATGGGACGCTGCCCCACCACCTCTCCGGTGATGATAAAGGAGGCATCAATGGCCTCCATATATTCTCTGGCCGCGGCCAGCATCATCAGACGACAATCGAGACACGGGTTCATGTGCTTCCCGTACCCGAAGCGGGGTTTCTTGACCATCTCCACGTACTCTTCTCCCAGGTGGTACAGCTTGACATGAAACCCCAGGTCGTCGGCAAACTCTCGCGGATCATGACCACAACTGCTATGCCCATCACAGCCGAAGTGGGTCATGCAGGTGAGTGCTCTCACCTCGATCCCCTGCGCCATGATGATCTTCACCGCCAGCAGGCTGTCCAATCCCCCGGAAAGGAGAGCCACAGCTCTTCTCTTCACCAGCCTTCCCTCCTCTATGTACAGAGTATCTGGGCTTTTTTCGCCCTCTCAAACTCCTTATCGCTCACCGGAACCTCTGTTTAAACATAGGATATTTGCCCTCCCCTGTCAACCGGGAATTGGGAGGAAGAAATAGCTTGCTATCTATGCTATAATTTTATTATAGTAACTTTTGTCCGGCGAATCCAACATTACGGGATCATCTAAGGTGGAAGGAGGTGAGAACAAGGCCGTACAGAAACCATGGTCCCGGTCATAAGCAAGAAGCGTTCCCTCAAAAACTGGAGGAAAGCTCATGAAGACAAAGAAATGGATCGTCATCCTTGTGGTGTCTTTTGTCGCTCTGTGTAGCACGCCGCTCCTGGCAGGGGAATCGTCACCCAGGGGACCCCGACTCCTGGTCATCCCCTCCCTGAAAAATGATGTCTCCCCTCCCCTACGTGATCTCCAGCCTTCCCAACCCTCTACAGAACCTCGTATACGTGAGATCCCGCTTTTGCGTCTTCCCCCCGCTTTAGGACCGGTCCAGCCGGAGGAAGACCCGGTGATCCAGGACTGGCAGCGGACCTTTCAGGGACCGGGAAGTATCCAGCCGGCAATGCCGACCATCATCCAAAACTTTGAAGGGTTGAGCAATGCGGATAACGGGGCGGTAACCGGGCTTCTGGTCGTGCCTCCTGACACCAACGGGGCGGTGGGTCCCGATCATTACGTCCAGTGGGTCAATATCTCCATTGGGGTCTGGGACAAAAACGGGACCCCCCTTGCCGGTCCGGTTCCCGGGAACCTGCTGTGGCGAGGCTTTGGTGGGCCATGCGAGACCACCAACGATGGGGATCCGATCGTGCTCTACGACCATCTGGCCGATCGCTGGTTTTTGAGCCAGTTTGCCAATGTCTCCAACGGTCCCCCCTTCTTCCACTGCATCGCCGTCTCCCAGACCAGTGACCCGACCGGTGCTTACAACCGGTATGCCTTTGAGGTACCGAACAACAAGCTGGGGGACTATCCCAAGTTCGGGGTCTGGCCGGATGGGTATTACATGTCGGTAAATCAGTTTGAATGCCTCATCCCCCCTCCCCTCTGTCAAATATTCGGTGCCTTTGGCTTTGCCGGTGCCGGGGCAGCCGTTCTGGAACGGGACAAGATGCTGGCTGGCCTACCGGCCCTGATAATATATTTCGATCTGGAGCCGGTCAATCCCGGCTTCGGTGGTCTGCTCCCTGCCGATCTGGATGGCCCTCCCCCTCCGACAGGGACCCCGAACTTCTTTGT
>RFHZ01000893.1 GCA_003696125.1 Nitrospinota bacterium | reverse complement strand
GCCCCCAGGGGTGCGGAAGATCCGCTTCACCACCTCTTGTGCCTGGGGACCGCTGATGCGGATGACCCCCAGTCCCCCTTCCCCGAGCGGGGTGGCAATGGCGGCAATGGTATCCTGCGGGCTGTACATGCCGTTTCTCCCCCTTATCGCTCGCGGAGCTGTCGGGGAGAGATCACGACCCGGCGCAGGGCCCCTTCCCCCTTGCTCATGGTTTTGATGGCCTGATCATCCTGCAGGGTCAGATGGATGATGCGGCGATCATGGGCATTCATGGGGGGGAGCACGACCGGTCGTCCCGTGCTTTTGGCGCGGGAGGCGAGCTTATGCGCCATTTTGCGTAATCGTTCCTCCCGCTTCCCTTTGTAGTTCTCCGTGTCCAGGATGACCTGTACCCGCTCTCGCGGGTATTTGTTCACGATGCGATTGACGATGTACTGCAGGGCGTCGATCGTCTGCCCATGTTTGCCGATGAGCAGCCCGCCGTGGTTACTGTAAATGGAGAGGTAGATCACCCCGTCTTTTTCCGTGCCCTTCACCTCTCCCTCAATGTGCATGCGCTCGAGGATGTTTTGTAAGACCTCTTCTGCCTCTTGGAGACGGCTCTTGCGATGGTTATAGGAGACGCGAACCCGGACCATCGAATTCCCAAAGAGGCCGAACAGCTTTTTGGTCTCTTCCAAAACCTCGACTTCGACTTCATCTCGGGAACGTCCGATTTTTTGTAAGGCTTTTTCCACTGCTTCGTCCAGCGTTTTTCCTTGTTCTTCTATCCACTCCATCTTTGCCTCCTTCACAACACCGCTCCCTAGATGGATGTAGGCAATCCTTACCTTCAGGCTTTAACGGTGGCAGACGGTGCTTTCACCTTTTTCTGAATCCAGTACTGTTGTCCGATGGTCAGCAGGTTATTGACGAGCCAGTAGATCACCAGCCCGACCGGAAAGTTAAGGAACAACACGGTGAAGACCACAGGCATGAGTAGCATGAGTTTGGCCTGTTTGGGATCCCCGGTCGTGGGGGTCATCTTCTGCTGGATCACCATGGAGATCCCCATGAGGATGGGGGAAACGTAGTAGGGATCTTTGTCAGAGAGATCGGTGATCCAGAGGAAGAAAGGGGCATGGCGGAGCTCGATGGCCACATAGAGCACCCGGTAGAGGGCAAAGAAAATCGGGATCTGCAGCACCATGGGGAGACACCCGCCCAGGGGATTGACCCGGTTTTCCCGGTAGAGACGCATCATCTCCTGGTTGAGTTTCTGCTTGTCGTTCTTGTACCGCTCCTGGAGGGCCTGGATCTGGGGTTGCAGCTTCTGCATATCGCGCATCGATTGATAGCTCTTGTGCGTCAGCGGGAAGAAGAGGACCTTGATCAGGAACGTCAACAGGATGATGGCGACACCATAGTTATGCGTGTACAGGTAGAAGAAGTTGAGGACCTTGAGCAGGGGCCAGGCGAGAAAGGCGAACCACCCGTAGTCGTGGTCGAGGATCTTGGAAAGAGGGGCTTCGGAAGGGCCATACCTGGACAGGCGCTTCCCCTCTTTGGGGCCCAGGTAGAGCGTATAGAGCGCCCGGCTTTGCGCCGTTGTTAGTGGTGATTCAAGCCCTACCGCATACTCCTTAAACTGGTTGAGGGCAACGAGGGCGCGTGCCGGGGGCTGCGAGGAGGAGGGGAGGAGAGCGGCGACAAAGTACTTGCTCTGCAGGGCGATCCATTGAATCTGGCCGGAGATCGTCTGGACCGTATCCGGTTCTTTGGGCTTGTCAAAGACCAGTTTGCCGGCCACACTCCCGATAGGGCCGGTGGTGGTATATCTGCTCTGCCCATTGCTCTCGTCGTAGAGTCCCGGTCCCCAGAAGAGCTGGTAAGTGGAGAGGCCGGATGCTGGTG
>RFHZ01000892.1 GCA_003696125.1 Nitrospinota bacterium | reverse complement strand
GCCTATCAGATCGAACAGGTAGAGCGAGAGCCGGTCATGTCTCTGGTGTTGGAGGACGGTCCGTTCGTAGGAGATGGGGAAGCGGTACTTCTCCCAGGCCCGGTAAAAGAGGGAGAGCAGGCGGTGATTAAAGAGATCGAGGAAGTCGTGCAGCGTATAATCCTTCCGGCGTACCCGCTCCAACAGGAATTCGGTGTAGTGGCGGGGTAATACTCCTGACGGACCGGTCAAGCCCATGAAGGTGACCGTCATCTGGGCCGGTTGTTCCTCATCGGTGGGTGGTGTAATCTCATGGATTTCACTGGCCGGGAAGCCGAGGGAGAGGTGGGTCCGGAAACGGACCACCTCGTGCGAAGGTTGGGCATCCTGGCCAACCGGCTGGCGGTGGGGATAGAGGTGCTCGAGTAAGCGAACCGCCTGAAAGAAGCTGAAGCGATATCCTTCTGCAAAAAGGAGATCCTCTAAAGGAGGATCTGTTCTCCTGCCCTGGGTGGCCATCGTTTTACAGGCTCCTCACGTTGTCTGGTGGTGGCGATGAGCTGGGTAAAGGAGTTGAGAGAAGCATACAGGCCCAGGAACTTCTCTAATACCGAGGCAAAGAGGAAGACCCCGCTCCCTACGAACTTCTCCTCGTCAAACTCGATGGTGATCTCCAGGCCCCGGCAGAAAGCATTCCAGGGCATGGAGGGAGGACGGCGGATGACGCGGCGGCTGGTGACATCGGTGATCCCGGCGATTTGCTGGCGTACCACGGCGGAATCGGAGAAATCGTACAGCCGGAGGATCTCCTGCAACGCCTCTCGTCCCCCTTCACAAATGGATAAATAGTTTAGAGCCAGATGAGAAATGAATCGCCACTGGGCTCCCTGGCCTAAAGGTGGACGGATAGTCTCGGTCGGTTTGGTCAGGCAGCGGATACGGGAGAGGGGAGCCGCCCCTTCCAGCTCGAAGTCTCCCCGTTCCCCGCCGAAGGGGAGCTTGCCCGGCAGGTCTCGATTCGTGCAGGTGACATGGACGGTGAGGGTTTCGGTGGCAGGAAGGGAAGGACGAAAGTTGAGATCAACAAGGGAGAGATAGACCTCTGTGCCTGTATCCCCTTTTCTCTGGGATGGCCGGCGGCTTGCATACCAGAAGGCTTGCTGCTTCTCGTGCTCCAGGGTATGTCGCAGAGAATAAAAGGGGTGGACACGAATCGGTTCTGGATGATCAGGAGAGGTGCAGGTTACCGCATCGATCGAGTAGACCTCGGTACTGTCCTGGCGACGCACGTCAGGGATGACCCGGTACTCGGTCTGCGTGTGGGTGAGGCGAATCGGTTCGGCAATTTGGGAGAAGAGGTTGATGATCGGCGTGCAACCGAGTCGGAAGGTACCCGCATTGATGGAGCGGTCTACCGGTGTGCGATTCAGGAAGATGTACACCTCTAGCTCCTCTCCCAACCCGGTCGAAGAGATACGATCCAGTTCGCGCAGGTCAAAGAAGAGGAACTTGGCCGGGAAGGAGAAGTATTCCTGTAGCAGGCGATAGCCGAGAAAGGAGCGGGGAGTGTAGGGGAGCATCCCTTCATCCGGACCGAAACCGACCGCCTGGAGACAGTGGGGGGAGAGGATGGCCGGCGCCTGGCCGCCCTGGTTGGAGCGGAGTTGCACCTGGCAGGCATGATTGAAGAGCAGCTCGTACAGCGCATGGACAAGCTGGCTTTCCCCGTGCAGGAAAAAGCGCAGGTGATCGAGTTCGAGTTCGGAGAAGGTGATGCCAGCCTGGCTACGCAGAGTCAGGTGAATTGCCGCCACTGCCTGGGAAGGGCTGAAGCGATCCGGGTCCTCAAAGCGGGCTGCTGCCACCTGGATCGGCCACAGGGTAACCGGATAACAGGTACGGAAGCGACAGGGCATTCCACTCACCGGCTGGGAGTAGAGGATGGTTCCCCGTTCGATCTGATGTCCACTGGTCAGCTTCCCCTGTTCTGGATCGACGACAAACTGGACGATGGACATGGAGGGGATCGGGGCCAGGTAGTGGGGATAGAGGATGTTGAGCAAGGCATCGGTAATTTCCGGGAACTCATCTTCCAGCTTATGCCGTACACGGGCGGCGAGGAAGGCAAAAGCCTGGATCAGGCGCTCCACATGGGGATCTTCACTCGTATCCGCTTCGAGCAGCAGTCGGCTGGCGATCTTCGGGTATTTTGCGGCAAATTCGGCGCCGATCTGGCGCAGAAAGGTCAGTTCACGTTCATAATAGGTGAGGAGATCATCCGGCATCAGGCTTTCCTTTGCACGACGTATTCTTGATTATGCAGGTGGAGGATGGCATCGAACGTGACCGGTTCCGGAGCAGGTTCCGTGCGGAGCAGGGCTTCGATACGGAAGTGCAGATTCCGCTCGTGTTCGTGAGGTTCCTCGAGGGTCACGTGCACCCCTTGCAGGCGGGGTTCAAAGGTGGCAATGGTCTGCTCCAGGGCTCTGCGGATACGATGACGGTCGGTCGGACTGAGGAGGCTCGCCGCGGTGAAATCTGGTAGTCCATACACCAGAAGGGAGCGCCGTACCTCCTTAAAATCTGATGGCAGCTCGCTCAGGGTCTCCTGTCGGGTGTTCAGCAGCCATTCCAGATCTCGGGTGACAGACTGGATGAGTTGCTGCAGGTTCTGAAAGCGCCTGGGAATCGGTTCATAGGTCTGCTCGGGCTCATCATCGAGGAGGCGGTCAAGCACAGAGGGGACTAAATGCATCTCGGAATTTATTCTGGCCATCCCGCCCTCCTTAGTATAAGAACACCAGAGGAGAGTCCCCTCCCGGTGCTCTTGATGCCAGTCACAGCCGGTTTTTGCCGCAGGGGAAAAGATATGGCAAAGACCGGATCAGGTTGTCTCTATACTATACTTCTTGCCTCTTTCCTGTCAAGTACGAAGGTGGTGGCAACAACATCAGATGCCAGGGGCTGAGCAGCACTGCTCAGCCCCTGAGATACAGCTAGATTTTTGTGTTCGTCTCCAGATTCCAGCCGATCGGGCCTACCTTCTGTCCCGGCTTGCCGTCATGGCCGATCGGGGTATAGGTCCAGGAGATCTTGCCGAAATTAAAGGTCACACTCTCTAACGGTTTGTCTCCACCTCGACTGCCGCTCGGCTGCACACTGGAGATGATCACATCTTCCAGCAGGTACTCCATGAACTTGTGCTTCTCTCCACTCGCCTCGCACAGCTCGATGGTCACCTTGGGGATATGCCGGCCATCACAGCAGGCCTGGGCCAGGTG
>RFHZ01000891.1 GCA_003696125.1 Nitrospinota bacterium | reverse complement strand
GCGATGGAGCATCGACAGCAGCAAGAGTTGAGGGAGGCAACCGGTATTCCCATCTTGTGGGGAGAGATCCTCTCCGCGCAGGAAGTGGTCTTGGTGACACCGTATGAGCTCTCTCCCGGTCAGGTGCAGACCCTGGAAACCACCCTGGGAAAGAGATGGGTACGCCTCTATCCCCTGGCATCGTTGAAAAACACCCTCCTGGCCCTCCTCGATGACCGGGGAGAGGTCCTCGGCCTGGGAGTCGTCCGCTATCTCGACTTCCAGCGAGAGCGCCTGATCGTGCTCACCCCGGTTCGCGAGCCGGTACAGGGACTCAAGTTCAGCCGCTTTCGCTCTCCCTTCCCCTGATCTACCCGCTTCTATTCTGCCTGGCTCCCAGCTTGCGATCGAGGTTGTAGGCGGCGCTGATCAGGCCCAGATGGGTAAAGGCCTGGGGGAAGTTGCCCAGGGCTTCCCCGCTGGGACCGATCTCCTCGGCGTACAGCCCGAGATGGTTGGCATAGGTGAGCATCTTTTCGAAGATGAAGCGGGCCGTGCGTAGATCTCCGGCCCGGGTCAGGGCCTCGACCAGCCAGAAGGTGCACATGCTGAAGGTCCCTTCCCCTTCCCCCACCCCATCCGGGGCTTCGTTGACGTTATAGCGGTAGACCAGGCTATCCGAGACCAGACCGCCTCGACTCGGGGGCTGGTTGATCGCCTGCAGGGTACCGATCATCTTGGGATCGGTGGGGGAGACAAAGAAGACCAGGGGCATGATCAGGCAACTGGCATCGAGGGTATCGCTCCCATAGGACTGGACAAAGGCGTTTCGCTTCCGGTTGAATCCCTTGGTCATGATCTCCTGGTAGATCAGGTCACGTGTCTTGAGCCAGCGATCCCGATTGGCCGGGAAAGAGCGCTTATCTGCCAGCCGCAACCCCCGGTCCAGGGCCACCCAGCACATCAGTTTTGAGTAGACAAAGTGGCGGCGTCCGCCCCGCACCTCCCAGATCCCCTCGTCCTCCAGGTGCCAGTGATCACAGACCCAGTCCAGGAGCCGGTAGAGGTTGACCCACAGATCGTAGTCGATCGGGGTCCCGTATTTGTTGAAGAGGTAGACCGAATCCATCAGCTCGCCATAGATGTCGAGTTGCAACTGTTGTGCCGCCGCATTTCCGATCCGGACCGGGGTGGATCCCCTGTACCCCTTCCAGTGGGACAGTTCCTCTTCGGTGAGGTCTTTGCGGCCATCGATCCCGTACATGACCTGCAGGGCTCCGTCCGGGGAGAGATCTTCGCAGATCTTCTTGATCCAGCCCATAAACTTTTCCGCTTCTTCGGTAAAGCCGAGGCGCATCAGGCCGTACAGGGTGAAGCTGGCATCACGGATCCAGGTATAGCGATAATCCCAGTTCCGTTTCCCACCCACCGCTTCCGGGAGACTGCAGGTGGGGGCAGCCACAATGGCGCCGGTCGGTGCATAGGTGAGGAGCTTGAGGACCAGGGCTGAGCGGTTGACCATCTCGCGCCAGCGTCCCCGGTATCTAGAGTGACTCAGCCAGCGCTGCCAGTAATCCTCTGTCTCCTCTAAGAGCCGGTCCGATTCGGCTTCGGAGAGGGCTGCTCCGCATCCTTCTTCCGGGTCGATCTCCTGGAAGACAAAGGTGGTCGTCTCCTCTTCGCGCAGGGTAAAGGTGGTAAAGACGCATGATCCGTCGGTCTGGAGCGGTATACGGGTGAGCAGGGCGCAGTTGAGGTGCGGATTCCAGAAGATGGCCCCTTCCTTGCAGAGCTCGACCTTATGCGCTACCCGGCCGTAATCAAAAGCCGGGTGGCACTCCAGGCGCAGGGGCATGGTCCCCCGTACCATCTTTACCCGGCGGATCAGGCGGCCTTTGTAGGGTTTTCCATCGCGATGGATCGGCATGAAGTCGATCACCTCGCTCACCCCGTCTGCGGTGAGAAAGCGGGTCATCAGCACGTTGGTATCCGGGATATAGAGCTGCTTATAGGTTACGCCTCCCCGGATAGGGGTGATCTGAAACCGGCCCCCTTTTTCGTCATCGAGGATGGCGCCGAATATGCTGGGTGAATCGAAGCGTGGATAGCAGAACCAGTCGATAGACCCGTTGCTGCCGACCAGGGCCACGGTATGCAAGTCTCCAATAATGCCGTACTCTTCGATAGGGAGATAGGCCATGCTCCTGCATCCTCCTCAGACTCTGGTTTGATTATGGTCATCCCTGGCAAGGGGATACGTGTATTCTCTGTCCAATCAGGGTCCAGGTGATAAAAGCGAAAGATCTCTACAGAAATAATGCCACAGGAATGCGTACTTCTCAAGTCCCCTCCCTTGCTCTACATTTTAGATGATGTTTTTATTCCTCACCTGTTGCACCTGGACACGCCTGTAGGGGCACAGCGGCGCTGTGCCCCTACTCTGTCCCTGAGCTGGCGAATTTTAGCAGCAGAGGCTTGAGAATCGCACTTTCCCCTTGATCTCTTCCCCCCCTCACGACGAAAGGGCATCGCGCAATCCATCCCCCAGGCTGTTGTACGCCAGCACGGTGAGCAGGATGAGGATGCCTGGCGTCCAGCGCCAGATCCTGCACTTGCGGGGAAATCCTGGAGTTTCTTGACAGACAGGCAGGGGTACGCAACAATATGCAGAGGCTGTGAAGTCCTGATTCGACTTTGCCGGGGGCGGGGGCACGGCATTCAAGGACGGACAGGGGCAACTGTTCCAGGAAGAGTAGGGAAGGGGATATGCTTCAACAGAAGAGTCGTATTCGGGACATCCTGGTAGAGTACCAGGCGCGCCTGGCAGACCTCCTGGGCGACGACCTGGAGTTTGTTGTGTTATACGGTTCGCAGGCCCGAGGAG
>RFHZ01000890.1 GCA_003696125.1 Nitrospinota bacterium | reverse complement strand
TGTTCGACCACGATGACCGTGTTCCCCAGCTCTTTCAGCCGTTGCAGGGTGGCGATGAGACGCCGGTTATCCCGTTGATGCAGGCCGATGCTCGGCTCATCCAGGATATAGAGGACCCCGACCAGGCTGGAGCCGATCTGGGTGGCCAGGCGGATACGCTGTCCCTCCCCACCGGAGAGGGTGGCCGCTGCCCTGTCCAGGGTGAGGTAGTCGAGACCCACATTGACCAGAAACTGGAGGCGTTCGCGGATCTCCTTCAGGATCCGCTGGCCGATCTGCCATTCCTGGGGGGAGAGTTCGAGTTGGGAGAAGAACTGCACCGCTTCCCGCACAGAGAGGGCGGTGATATCGGCGATGGAGCGATCCTGGATCTTGACGGCCAGGCTTTCTGGACGCAGTCTGGCACCGTGGCATTGGGGACAGGGACGCACACTCATGTACCGCTCCAGCTCCTCCCGGGTATAACTCGACTCGCTTTCCTGGTAGCGCCGCTCCAGGATCTTGATGATCCCTTCGAATTCCCGGGTGTAGTAATAGCGTTTGCCTCCCCGTTCGTAGAAGAAGGGGATCTCTTCCCCGCCTGACCCGTAAAAGAGGATCTGGCGGAAGGTGGGATCGAGCCGGGCAAAGGGGAGGTCGAGATCGACCTGGTAGTGCTCGGCCAGCCCTTCCAGCATCCGGTAAAAGAGGCCGGCACTCTTCCGCTCCCAGGGCTTCAGTGCTCCCTCGCGCAGGGAGAGGGAGGGATCGGGCACGATCAGCTCCGGGTCGAAGTGCTTCATGAATCCTAAACCGTCACACTGCGGGCAGGCTCCATGCGGGCTGTTGAAGGAGAAGAGACGCGGTTCCAGCTCTGGATAGCTTACCCCGCACTCGATACAGGCCGCTTTTTCGCTGAAGAGGAGCTCCTTATCCCCCATCACATCCACAATCACGATCCCGTC
Organism: Nitrospinota bacterium; assembly: GCA_003696125.1. GTDB lineage: Bacteria > Tectomicrobia > Entotheonellia > J063 > J063 > J063. Next base: position 1,496 of record RFHZ01000890.1, on the reverse strand, counting down.
GGTCAGGTTGAGGGCGACCTCGAGCGAATCGGCGAGCCGGTTTTCGATCCGGGGCCTGATGATCAGGCGATCGACCACGATCTCGATGTAGTGGTTTTTGTTGCGATCCAGGGTGATGTTCTCGCTCAACTCGTGCAGTTCGCCGTCGATCCGCACCCGCAGGAACCCCTGTTTGCGCATCTCATCCAGCTCTTTCCGGTACTCCCCTTTCCGTCCCCGCACGATCGGGGCCAGGATCTGGATGCGGGTATCGGGGGGGAGGGTCATGACCTGATCCACGATCTGCTGGACCGTCTGGGAGGTGATCCTTCTCCCGCACCGGTAGCAATGAGGAATACCGATACGGGCGAAGAGGAGACGCAGGTAGTCGTAGATCTCGGTCACCGTCCCTACGGTCGAGCGGGGATTCTTACTGGTCGTCTTCTGCTCGATGGAGATGGCCGGGGAGAGTCCTTCGATCGACTCCACATCCGGCTTATCCATCTGCTCTAAAAACTGCCGGGCGTAGGCAGAGAGCGATTCCACATAGCGTCGCTGTCCCTCGGCATAGATGGTATCAAAGGCGAGGGAGGATTTCCCTGAACCGCTCAGACCGGTGATGACCACGAAGCGGTCGCGGGGAATGTGGACGGTGATATCCTTTAAGTTATGCTCTTTTGCTCCTTTAACCGTAATCGTTTTGTAGGCCATATCCTATCCTCAAAACCAGCATGGTAGTGGCTATCGTCTCGCTGTCTAAACCACAATATTATTACATTACCATGGGGAGGGGAGAGAGTAAAGCGCCATTTTGCCCGGGACAGAGGGGGCTATCGATCGGCAATTTCTCTCATGACCGCCACCAGCTCACGAATCCGGGCGCCGTCAGGCGCCTGGGGTGCCTGCTGCAGATAGGCCTGAAAGACCTCCAGCGCCTCCCGGTAGCGTCGCTGTTGGAAGAAGAGGGCTCCCAACCGTTTGTAGACATCGATCAGGGTGGGATCGAGCTGGAGCGCTTTCTGGTAGGCAGCAATCGCCTCTGTATTCGCCTCGCGCTCCACGTAGAGGTTGCCCAGGGCCAGGTAGGTCTGCGCAGAGGTGGGCATGAGGGTCAGGGCTTTCTGATAGGCGGCTATCGCTTTGTCGAACTTGCCGATGCTGTGATAGGCCACGCCGAGGTTGTGGTAGGCCAGGGCAAAGTCTGGTTGCCGGGCAATCGCCTTTTCATAGAAGGTGATGGCTTTATCCTGTTCCCCCTTTTCATAGGCCAGGATTCCTCGCTGGTGGTAGAGTTCAGGATCCTGGGGCCAGAGGGTCAAAGCCCTCTGGTAGAGCTTTTCGGCGGCACGAAAGTCTCGACGCAGGAGATAGGCTTTCCCCAGGGCCAGGTAAGCCGGTTTAAAATGGGGATCATGCGAGAGGGCCTGGCGATAGGAGGCGATGGCTTCTTCCAGTTGACCATCCCCGGCATAGGTCTGGCCGATCCGGTAGTAGAGATCGGCCGAGTCTGGCTGGTG
>RFHZ01000889.1 GCA_003696125.1 Nitrospinota bacterium | reverse complement strand
TCCAGGAAGGGACTCCCCTGGTGCAAGGCGAGTCCCAGGCCGAAATGAGTATCATGATAGAGATTGGCCCCGGTGCTGACCAGCCAGTCGATATACCCTCCCAGAATCAGAGGAATCAGACAGGAACCCAGGCCTGCAGGGGTCAGAGCCCCGCTGAGGCTCATCCCCACCAGGACATCCTCTTGCAGCATCTTTTCCACAAAGAGTTGACACGCCTCGCGTAAGCGGGCCGCATTATAGGCGCGAAAGTACTGCTCGATGAGCTCAACTATTGAGACGTCACCCTGCATCGGGACCGGCTCGATTGCTCTTCCCTGCAGAAAGGGGTTCTTCTGGCGCATTGTTCTTCTCCTATGGAATGGCTGGAAGATAAGGAACTCCTTACCGTCAAAACAGGCTAAGCTTTTCTGAGTCATGAAGGGAGAATCATCACGATTATTCCACATTCTCCCCTTCCCTTCAACAGCTTTTCCTTACACCAGGGCTACCCCCTCCTCATCCATCAAGGGAGAAACGCACCGCTACAGATGCCGGTATGGGAAGGTTTCTGGGGAAGGACGAGAAGAAAGAGGAAACAGGAGAGGCCGGGCAGGGGAGAGAGGAACCCTGCCTGGCCCTATGAGGCTTACTCTCTACCGCCTGGGGATCCTGCGAGGGAGCCGGGAAGGCACCGGCCCAGGTCCGGGAGGCTGGCCTTTCTGGAAGCCCACACCATTAACCACGGTAAGTTCCCAGGGAGCCGTGTCCACCGGACCGATATAGATGTTCACCTGGAAGAAACCATCAGCGGCATACGGAGGGACGTTGAGAGAAAGTACCCGGAAAATCTCCTCACCTGCAGGGAGCGTAAACCGCACCGGTCCCAGTACGGGAAAATCTGTTTCCCCAGATAAGGGAGCAGGTGCCGGTCCGGACACATTGATCCAGGCCTTTAAATCCATGTCAGTATCTGTCGTGTTCACAATATCAACCACATAACGGAATCTTCCCCCTTCAGAGGGCACACCACCCTGCAGCGGGAAGACATCCATCCGGACAGGGGTCGGCATGAGATCTACAACGATATCTACATCAGGGGAGGGCACGACAACAGTCGCCTTGTTCGGGTCCATCCCGTAGACATCGTCGTACCACTCACCATAGTAGCTCCCCCACCTATCGGCATGGACCACATACTCCTCTCCCTCGGTCACATTGGAAAAACTAAAGACCCCATTCGGATTGGTAGGCATCCCATCCCACCATTCCCAGAAGCCATTACCCGCCGAGTCCGGTTTGAAAACAAAGATATCGACCCAGGCATCAGGAATAGGATCGCCGGTTTCTTCATCAATGACGGTCCCGGATAGGGTGGCGGCCAGGACCACCATGGGGAAAAGGAGAATCATGACCCCTATCCCTACCGAAAATACCTTACGCATTACCTACCCTCCTTTCTCTTCCTGAAAAGCTTTACCTCCAGGTCTCTGTGAGTAACTCCTACCAGTTTTTAGTATCTTATCGGCTGGCCAGCTTACTTCCTTTAGTAGTCTCGCCCTTTCTCTGGTAGTCTCTCCTCTTGACACTGCCCTGCCACAGGGGCAGAATGGCATGGAGAGGCAGTGCATCAAACCGATACTTGGAAAGGGAAAGCGCATGCCCATTCGTTTGGTTGTCATCGATATCGATGGTTGCTTGACTCCAGGAGAAGGCCGACCTCTTTCCCTGGCGGTACTCCGTTTTCTGGCACGGTGTAACCGGCAGGCGCAACAACCTGGAGCCGACGTTCCTGCCGTTACCCTCTGCACCGGCCGTCCCGCTCCTTATGTCGAGCTGATGGTCCAGGCGATCGCCGGCTTCTGGCCGGCTCTTTATGAACATGGAGCCGGGATGTTCGATCCGAGAGACTATACCTTCCATCCCCATCCAGCCATGACTCCGGTCGGGCAAGACGGCTACTTCCGCCTGAAAACCCTGCTAACAGACCGTATCGTCCGGCAGGGGTTTGGCTATCTCCAGCCGGGCAAGGAGCATTCCTTTACCCTCTATCCCGGGGAAGGGATAACGACAGAAAGACTGGCCAGGGAGCTCTCCTGCTGCAAGATGCCCGGTTTTGTGATGCAGGTGGGAAGGAGAGAGATCAATATTCTTCCCTGCAGCATCGATAAAGGAGTAGGGGTGGAGTGGCTGGCCACCCGGACAGCATGTCCGCTAGAGGCCATGGCCGGCGTCGGTGACACCACCGGGGATCTCCTCTTCTTGCAACGAGTCGGCTTTGCCGCCGCGCCCAGCAATGCCCTCAGCCAGGTAAAGGCCCAGGTCGATTACGTCTCTCCCTGGCCGGATGGTCGTGGAGTCGTCGATATCCTCAAGCAGTGTATCATCCGTAATCGAACGTCTTGAAGGGCATGGCGTGTACGGAAGCTGCTTGCAAAATCAGGGGGCATGTGGCATTATGAAGATACCTTTTAGCAGTGGAAACGCAGGGAAGAAGAGATAAAGCGGTGGGAAGAAGGAGTAGACATGGAAAAGGCATCGCTCGACTTTCTACGGAACCTTTTGAATACGATCAGCCCTTCCGGCTATGAAGAAGAGGCGGCTCGTGTCTGGACAGAATGGACAGGGGCCTTTGCCGACACCATCGAAAAGGATAACCATGGCAACATCATGGCTGGCATCAATCCCCAGGGAACCCCCCGGGTGATGCTGGCCGGTCATATCGATGAGATCGGCTTCATGGTAACCTATATCGACGAAAAGGGGTTCCTCTCTTTTGCTCCTATCGGTGGACACGATATCCAGATCGTGCAGGGGATGCGGGTCGAGGTAAAAACAGAGCAGGGACGTATCCGGGGACTCATCGGGAAGAAGCCGATCCATCTCCTCGATCCGGATGACCGGAAAAAGGTGCCCAAATATGAAGATCTCTGGATCGATATCGGGGCCAGGGATGGAGAAGAGGCACGCTCCCTGGTCAAGACCGGTGACCCGGTGGTTTCGGCGTACAACTTTGAAGAACTCCGTAACGGTCTGGCCGTGGCTCGCGCCTTTGATGACAAGATCGGGGCCTTTGTGGTGGCAGAAGCGCTACGGCTTTTAGCCGCTGATCGACCCCAGGCAGCGGTCTTTGCCGTGGCTACAGTCCAGGAAGAAATCGGCCTCCGCGGTGCCCGCACCAGCGCCTATCGTCTCAACCCGGATATCGGCATCGCCATCGATGTGACCTTTGCCACCGACCATCCGGGAATGGAAGGGAAAGAAAAAAAGCGATTCGGAGAGATCAGGCTGGGAGGAGGACCGGTATTGGCACGGGGCCCCAAC
>RFHZ01000888.1 GCA_003696125.1 Nitrospinota bacterium | reverse complement strand
TACGGCTTTCTGGCCGAAAATGCCGATTTTGCCGCTGCCTGTGAAAAGGCGGGTCTCGTCTTCATCGGTCCCTCAAGCCGCGCCATCGCCCTCATGGGGGATAAGACCGCGGCCAAGCGACTCATGGCCGAGGCCGGCATTCCGGTCATCCCCGGGATGCAGCAACCGCTAGAGAACGACGAGGAGGCGCAGCAGTGGGTGGAACAGATCGGCCTCCCGGTCATGCTCAAATCCTCCTTCGGAGGTGGGGGAAAGGGGATGCGCCTGGTCAGAGACCTGGCCGAACTCCCTGAAGCGCTCCGTGCTGCCCGCTCAGAATCACGCTCCTCGTTCGGCAACCCGGCCATCTATATCGAGAAGTGGATCGAATACCCCCGGCATGTCGAGATGCAGATCATGGCCGATCACCACGGGCATTACGTCTACCTGGGAGAACGGGAGTGCTCTATCCAGCGCCGGCATCAGAAGCTGATCGAAGAGTCCCCCTCGCCGATCATGACCCCAGAGCTGCGGAAACGGATGGGAGAAGTGGCGGTAAAGGCGGCCCAACTGGTCGGCTATACCAATGCCGGCACGGTCGAGTTCCTGGTGGATCGCGATCGCAACTTCTACTTCCTGGAGATGAATACCCGGCTGCAGGTGGAGCATCCGGTCACCGAGATGGTGACCGGACTCGATCTGGTGAAAGAGCAGATCGCCGTTGCCGCTGGCAAGCCGCTCTCCTTTACGCAGGAGGATATTCGCTGGCAGGGGGCGGCCATCGAATGCCGGATCTATGCGGAAGACCCGGATAACAACTTCCGTCCCTCTCCCGGCGTCATTCAAGACCTCCGCGTGCCCGGAGGACCGGGGGTACGGGACGAACGGGGCTTCCTGGCCGGTGCCGAGATCTCCCCTTACTACGATCCCCTGATCTCCAAGCTGATCACCTGGGGACGGGATCGCCAGGAAGCGATCGCCCGCATGCGCAGAGCCCTGGCCGAGTACCAGATCGCCGGGATCAAGACCACCATCCCCTTCCACCGCTGGGTGATGGAGAACGAGAGCTTTATGCGAGGCGATTTTGATACCGAGTTTATCGATCGGGAGTATCGAGTCCAGGTAGCAGGGCCCAAACAGAAGGAACTCATCCTCCTTGCCGCGGCCATAGGCGCCTTCTATCGGGAACGGCGCAAAGGGGAGGTGGTCTCTCCTCCGGCCGCGGATGGGATCAATCCCTGGAAGGCGATGGGCCGCTTTGAACTCTTCCGGCGGAGACTGTAAACGACATGGAATTTCAGGCCTCTTTAGGACAGGAAGCGTATCGCATCGAGGTCACCGAAGCGGGGGAGGGGAAGCTGAAGGTGCGGATCGGAGAGGAGACCTATCTCGTCGATGTCACCTCTCCTGCCCCTCATCTCTACTCCTTGCTGCTGGCAGGGAAATCGTACACGGTGCGGGTAGAGGGAGAAGGGACCACCCTGCTGGTGACCCTGGATCAACACACCGTTCCGGTGGAGATTTTAGAAAAACAGCAGTTACTCCGACCAAAAAAGACAGAACATGTGACTACTGGGAGACAGGAGATTACCACGCCGATGACCGGACGGGTGGTCGATGTGCTGGTCAAGGAAGGGGAAGAGGTGGAGGAAGGGCAAACGCTCCTCATCATCGAGGCCATGAAGATGGAGACCGAAATTCGATCTCCCATAACCGGAACGGTCAGAGAAGTACGGGCCCAGCCGAATACGGCGGTGGAGATCGGTCAACTGCTGCTGGTGGTGGAATAAGAGAAGGAGTCGGTTCGTGAGAGATAAGCAGAGAAGAGAAGAACTGAAACGCCGTAAGGCCGCGTGGGAAGAAGAGACTCTCCAGCCGTCGCTCCGCCGCTTCCCGGAGCGACAGGAACGATTCGTCACCGATTCCGGTATCGAGATTGCCCGTCTCTATACCCCACTCGACTTTCCCGAGGAACGCTATACCCAAGACCTCGGGTTTCCCGGGGACTATCCCTACACGCGGGGGATACACCCGACCATGTACCGTGGTCGTTTCTGGACCATGCGCCAGTACGCCGGTTTTGCCACGGCCGAGGAATCGAATCGACGGTACAAGTACCTGCTAGAACAGGGACAGACCGGTCTCAGCGTGGCCTTTGACCTCCCCACCCAGATGGGGTACGACTCGGATCATCCGGCCGCAGAAGGAGAGGTGGGGAAGGTGGGGGTGGCCATCGACTCGCTGCAGGATATGGAGACCCTTTTCCAGGACATCCCGCTCGATCGGGTCAGCACCTCGATGACCATCAATGCCACGGCTGCCATCCTGCTGGCCATGTACGTGGCCGTGGCCCGCAAGCAGCGTATCGATCCCCAGGTGCTCCGGGGTACGATCCAGAACGACATCCTGAAGGAGTATATCGCCCGGGGTACCTATATCTATCCTCCGGAACCGTCCATGCGCCTGATCACCGACATCTTCGCCTATGCACGTGATCATCTTCCCCACTGGAACACGATCAGCATCAGCGGCTACCATATCCGGGAGGCCGGTGCCTCGGCGGTACAGGAGGTGGCCTTCACCCTGGCCAATGCCATCACCTATGTTGAGGCCGCCCTGCGTGCGGGACTCGATATCGATGCCTTTGCCTCCCGGCTCTCCTTCTTCTTTGGCGTGCACAACCGTTTCCTGGAGGAGATCGCCAAATTCCGGGCGGCGCGACGCCTCTGGGCACGCATCATGCGGGAGCGCTTCCAGGCCCAAAACCCCCGCTCCTGGCTCCTCCGCTTCCACAGCCAGACCGCTGGCTGCACCCTCACCGCCCAGCAGCCCGAGAATAACATCATCCGCGTCACCCTCCAGGCCCTGGCCGCTGTCCTGGGCGGAACCCAATCGTTGCACACCAACGCCCTTGACGAGGCGCTGGGACTCCCCTCCGAAGAAGCGGCACGCATCGCGCTGCGCACCCAGCAGGTCATTGCCCACGAGAGCGGGGTGACGGAGACGGTAGACCCGCTGGGAGGATCGTACGCCATCGAAACCCTGACCAACGAGATCGAAACCCGGGTCCAGCAGTACCTGGAGAAGATCGAGGCCATGGGCGGGATGCTACGCGCCATCGAAACCGGGTATGTGCAGGAGGAGATCCAGCAAAACGCCTATCAGTACCAGAAGGCGGTAGAGGAGAAACGGGCCATCGTGGTGGGGGTGAACGAATTTGTGGTGGAGGAGGAGACCACCGTACCCATCGTCCGGATCGACCCGGCCGTGGAGAAAGCACAGCGGGAGAAGCTGGCGCAACTCCGGCAGCAACGGGATAACGAGAAGGTCCGTGCCATCCTGTCCCGCCTGGAAGAGGCGGCCCGTGGCAATACAAACCTCTTTCCCATCATCTTAGAAGCGGTCGAAGCCTATGCGACCCTGGGAGAGATCTCTGATACTTTACGCCACGTCTTTGGCGAATATCAGGAGAAGGTTATCCTATGAAGTGTCCAAAGTGTGGTTATGTCAGCTTCGAGTATCTGGATACCTGTCAGAACTGTCACACCGATCTGAGTGCTCTGAAGGAGAGCATGGGGCTCTTTGCCATCAAACCAGGAGAAATCGATCTGGCCATGGTGTTGGAAGAAGAGATGGCGGTCGAAAGCCCTGCTGGTGAGGAAGGGATGGAAGAGGGGAGAAGTGTGCCCACGCACACCCTGGCCGCCGAAGAATCCCTTGAGGATCTCTCCCTGAGTGAAAAGGATCTGGGCAGTGCGGAAGAAGAGGAAGAGACCGTGCCGACCATTGCCCTCGATGAGGAGGAAGATCTGTCTCTGGATCTCAGCCAGCTTGCCGCAGAAGCGACTGAGGAGGGACCACCGGCTCCACAACCAGCAGCAGGGGAATCGGACCACCTGATCGGCCTGGGCGATCTGGCCGATCTCGGTTCTGAGACCTCCTCCTCTCCGGCCGATACCGGATCAACCGCTGACTCGACTCCGGTTGAAGAGGAGACTGAACATCTGATCGATCTGGGGGAGCTGGCCGATCTGGGAATTGAGGAACCCTCTGCAGCTTCTGAGACTCCTGCCACCGGCTCTCCCTCTGATATTCCGGGCATCGATTTCCTCCCGGAAGAGCTTTTGACTCCAGAGGAAGAGAGACCGGATGGGAAAAAGGAGGATTCCACCGGGACAGCGATCTCTGCAGAGGGAGAAGAAAGCGAACCGCCGGAGGTAGAGGAGATCGACTTTGATCTGGATCTGGATCTGGGATGGGAAGAGGAAGGCGGAGAGGAGGAAGACCGCCAGGAGTAGGAGATGGGAGGAGAGGATAGCGCGAAGAGAGACGGGTAGCCGTTTTCCTGGCAAGAAATTGCGCAAAGGCTAAAAAAAACGCTTGACAAAAAAAAAAAGCAGTGTTAGTATGCCGATCGTCCTATGTTGTTGAGGAAAGTGCTATTTAAGAATTTCCAACAGTGGGGTTGGGCTTCCCCATTGATGGAGAGGGAGTAGAGCAAAAAACGGGAGGATATTACTGTCAAACAGTAGAGAGGGGGGTGATAAGCTTAGAGGAATCGAGAGTAGAGGAGTGGCTTGCAGCGTAGGGAAGTGGTGGAAACAGTGGTAGGATAGGGCTTGCTTCTCTCTTAGAGGAGAATGGGTATGAGGAAATGGCTTGTCTGTGGGCTCGTGTTCCTGTGTGCCCTGGCTCTGGTCGTAACCGAAGTCTCGGCGGTGGAAATTTCGGCAAAGGGCCGGATCAGGGTAAAATATGGTCTCAGTAATTTCTCCACCTTTACCAACTTTGGGAATAGCCAGACCGAGTTAAACATCCCGGAAAAAGATGCCGACTCGGCCTGGACGGTGCGTGAACGTATGCGCAACTGGTGGACGTTCAAGCTCAATGACCATCTCAAGGCGGTCTGGGCCATGGAAATCGGGTACCTGGAATGGGGGCAGAGTACCCCGACCGAAGGGACCTCCGTCGGTGGGAGCCGTGTCGGCCGTGGATCCGGTGGTGGCTATGGGGCCGACGGGGTAAACATCGAAACCAAGCAGCTCTACATGCAGTTTGATATCCCCATGCTCGACGGCTGGCAGGCGAAGATGGGGCTTATCGGTCATGGCCACACCCTGGCGGATGGCGCCCTCTGGTCCAACGATTCCCCTGCCGTTGAGGTGAAGGGTCCGGTCGGTCCGATGGATATCGGAATCCGCTGGGTCCGGCGTAATGCCACGAACTTTAACACCGCCACGGCCCGCCAGTCCCGCGAGGCCAACATGTGGTTCTTTGACCTTGGCTTCAAAGTGCCTGACGGCTCGATCCCCTTTGCCAAAGGGGTACGGCTGGATACGGGTCTCTACTACTTTGATGATAACACCACGCGAGGAGCTGGATACACTACCGAGGTCTATGTCACCGGGTTAAACATCGCGGCCCAAATCGGTCCGGCCAAGATTTCGAACAAGTTTGCCTATGGCTGGCAGCTTTCTGGGGCTGCTTCGAAGAGAGAGGCAGATCCGGCGCTGGCGGCTACGGTCAGTGTCCCGGCCGCAGAACCTCTCCGCAAGCATGGTATCCTCAACCGGTTTGATCTCTCCCTGCCGATCGGGCCTGGGAACTTCAAATTCACCAACTACTTTGTCTCCGGTGATCCGGATCGTTCCCCGGGTGATCGGGGTGACCGGCCGACACAGGATCTGAGTTCCTTCCCGAATGCTATGGAGGCTACCGACCAGATCTGTTTCGGGGCCGGTGTGGAGATCCTCTGCGGTGACCTGATCGACGAGTGGATCCTCTTTGCCAGCGTGAACAACGATGATCTGGGGCTTATCCTCAACATCATCGGCTATGACGTCAAACCGACCAAGAACACGAAGATAGGGCTCCGGATTGCTCCCACCTGGTCGGCAGCTGGAAACCCGAACAGCAAGGGTGGCGACAAGTACATGGGAACAGAAATCGCCCTTCCCATCAAGGTAAAGATCTGGGATGGCCTGTCCATCGATGTTCGACCCGCGTACTTTATCACCGGGAGCTT
>RFHZ01000094.1 GCA_003696125.1 Nitrospinota bacterium | reverse complement strand
GTACGCCACCGCCTATACCCCGAACGAACCAGAAGCCGCCGCCGCACTCGGATGGGCTCCCCTGACCGATGAGACGGTGGTGCCGGCAGCACGGGCCCTCCTGCGCAAGACGCGGGGACAGGGAGTGCTCATCACGCGGGGGAGAAAGGGGATGGCGCTGTGTGAAGCCGGGGGAAAGGAGGTCATGCTGGCGGTGTTTGGCAGCGAAGAGGCGGTAGATACGACCGGGGCAGGAGATACGGTGATCGGGACCTTTACCCTGGCCCTGGCTGCCGGGGCCAGCATGGAAGAGGCGGCCCGCCTGGCCAACTATGCGGGGGGAATCGTGGTCATGAAGCGAGGGACAGCGGTTGTGGAGGCCGCAGAATTACGGGAGGCTATCCTGCGCGATGCCCGACATTAACCGGTGGAAGGAGAAGATCCAGACCCTGCCCGCCCTGCGTACCATCGTGGCCGAACGCAGGCGGAGAGGGGAACGGGTGGTGCTGGCCAACGGCTGCTTTGACCTGCTGCATGTGGGACACATCCGCTACCTGCGAGAGGCCAGATCCCTGGGTGACCTGCTCATCGTTGCCGTGAACAGTGATGCCTCGGTGCGCAGGCTCAAAGGGGAGGGACGGCCGATCATCCCGGAGGGGGAACGACTCGAGATCCTGGCCGCCATCACCTATATCGACTACCTGCTCCTGTTCGACGAACCGGATGTGCGTCGTATCCTTTTAGAGCTAAAGCCGGACATCCAGGTCAAGGGGACCGACTATACGGTAGAGACCATACCGGAACGGGAGGTGGTGCTGGGGTACGGTGGACGCCTGGCCATTGCCGGCGATCCCAAAGACCACTCCTCCACCGCACTGCTGGAGCGGATCGCCCGCCTGTACGCTCCACGTTAACCGGGTAGAAATGTATGCATGGGACACAGGGGAAAGGCAAGACCGGTGAACGTTTCCTCATTATCCGGCTCAGCGCCGTCGGTGACATTCTCCACACCCTTCCCCTGGCCCATACCCTGCGGGCCCACCATCCCCGGGCGTACATCGCCTGGGGAGTGGAGGCGCAACATGCCCCGCTTCTGCAGGGAAATCCCGATATCGATGAGGTGATCATGGTGCCGACCAGGCAGTGGCGTGGCCAGTGGTCCTGGAAAACGGTGACAGCCATCCGGGCCTTCAAACAGGAGTTACGCCAGCGTCGCTTTGATGTGGTGCTGGATGTCCAGGGACTGCTGAAGAGCGGCATCATTACTTACTGTACCCGGGCGCCCATGCGTATCGGCTTTGCCAGAAAAGACTGCCGTGAACCGTTGAATACGCTCTTTACCACCCACCGGGTAGAGGCCACCGTGCCGGGAACCCATGTCATCTACCGCAACCTGGCTCTTCTGCGACCGTTAGGGATCACCGCACCGCGTATCGCCTTTCCCCTCTCCATCCCGGCCGAGGCGGAGAAGAGGATCGACTCCCTGCTCCACCGGCAGGGACTGGCAGGCGTACCTTTTGCGGTGCTGCATCCGGGAGGGGGATGGCCGACCAAGCAGTGGGGAAGCAGGAGATACGCGGTGCTGAGCGATACGATACAGAAGCGCTGGGGCATCAGGACCGTGCTCACCTGGGGTCCGGGCGAAGAGCCCCTGGTGCAGGGGATTGCCGGTCTGTGTCGCCATCCACCCTGGGTACCCCCCCTGCTCACCCTCCCCGAGCTTGCCGCCCTCCTGCGACGGGCCAGGCTCCTGGTGGGAGGGGATACAGGACCCCTGCACCTGGCCGCTGCCCTCCGGGTCCCGGTGGTGGGGATTTACGGTCCCACCGACCCGGTACGCAACGGTCCCTTTGGCACCGAACAGGTGATCATCCACCATCCCCTCCCCTGCAGCAACTGCTTCTGGCGTCGCTGTCCCGTGATCCAGTGCCTGCACGAGATAACGGTGGAGGAGGTGGTGCAGGGGGTTCAGCGAGTGATGAGTAACGAGTGATGAGTAATGAGTAACGAGTAATGAGTAAAGTGATGAGGACTGAGGACTGAGGACTGAGTAAACAAAGTAATGAGTAATGAGTAACGAGTGATGAGTGATGAGTAATGAGGACTGAGT
>RFHZ01000887.1 GCA_003696125.1 Nitrospinota bacterium | reverse complement strand
CGGGGTGAGGGTCTGGTGATCGCTACCCGGATATGGCTTGCCCGCCGCCATGACCGTCTCCTTCCTCAGTCAAAGGGGAGTAATTTGAGTAAAAAGCGCATGATACGACTGGTTGCCCGCTGCCGGTTCTCGGCATCGCGTGCCGCCAGCTCAAGGAGCGATTCCCCCTCCACCTCCACCCCTCGGAAGGAGACATCCAGCAGGTACTCCTCCCCCTGTTCATCCACGACAAAGAGGTGGCAGGCCGGATGATCGTGGGCGTTATGCACCACCCAGCCACCACAGTTGTAAAGGCGAATATGCTGACCCGAGGCCTGGATCAATGTTCCCCAGCCCCCGTCATGGGTGTCTCCATAGACAAAGGTGATCCGCTCCTGCAAGAGATGGTGCTCCTCCAGATAGGAGAGGAGATGGGGGAGAAAATAGATCTGCCACCGCTTGAGCGAATCATCCTGCAGCCTGTTGCGCGTGGTCAGCCTCCGGATACGGCTGACAGGAGCCTGCTGCGGGTGGGAGAGGGAGAAGAGCCGGGTCTGGGCAGGGATGGGTCGTTTCCGGCCGAACTTCCCGCTGAGGGTGGAGAGCAGGTACCAGAGCTGATCAGAGCGGGAGGTCGGGTTGTTTTTGGAGCTGGGCCAGAGGGAATCGACAAAGGGGGTTACGGCCGCTTCCAGTTCGGCCAGGTTCTGAACCCGGGTCACGTCACCCCCAGATTCGATTTCAAGGCGACCAAGCACCTCATCCAGCTCCAGGTAATCGGCGATCCGCTTCATCCATACCGGTGAGGTGACGTCTTGGCGAAAATGGGTGCCATGGGTGAAGACATAGGTGCACCCCTGGAGCGTGGTGGCGTACACCGGGTTGGCCAGAACAAAATCGAATTGCGCCTGCCGTTGTATCGCCCGCCAGGAAGAGCCGGCAGGATAGCCGAAGAAGATGGAGAGTAACTCCAGCGAGCTTTGCTCGTCACACGGGACTCCCCGCTCAACGATGAGATCCCCTGCCGGTCCGGTAATCCCCGAGGCCTGTCCATAGCGACGCCGGCAGTACCTGGTCCACAGCGTATGGTCATGATTTCCCGGGATGTACACCCCTTTTTTAATGGTGGCAGCACTCCCCAGCATCTGGATGAAGGCGTTGGTGTGGGTAATGATCTGCGAGGTGGAGGAGAGGGTGCGATCCGGGATATCTCCCAGGAGGATCAGCTCTTCGATCTCTATCCGTTCCTCAGCGTTATCGCTGCCAAACTGCGTGCGAAGCGTTCGCCACAGGTGCTGGCGTCCATGGGGAAAGGAGAGGAGAGAGGTCTCCTCCCCTAGATGGGTATCGGAAATGGCCAGGATCTTTAGCTGCATACCTGTTCCCCCCTTTTTCCCTTGAGGCAAGACGTAAAGGCCCTCCCCTGGGCAGGCAAAGGAGAGGCCGTTAGGCACAGGATACGAGGCCTGATACACAGGGTATGAGAAGATTTTAGGGAAACCCGGGACAAAAGTCCATCCCTTTTCCCGTTCCTGTTGACCGCTCCTCCAGATCGGGGGCAGGATTTTTTTAGAGGGACGGGAATAGACAGGGGGGAAATTTTGTATTTCAAACAGAACAGATCACGATAGAGACTTCTCTGATCACCGGCGAGGAGAGGGCATGGAATGCTGGGAAGTGCAAAAGCTGTTGGATGCTCTTGTTGATGAGGAGGTAGACGCGGCTACCCGTGTCGTGCTGGAAGACCATCTGGACGGCTGTGAGCGGTGCAGGAAGAGCCTGGCCTTTCAACGGCAGGTGAAACAGTTATTGCAGATGCATGCCAGGCGAGTGCGGGTCCCTGCCACCCTCCACAAGCGTCTTCTCGCCCGGCTTGATGCTCTGGAAAGAGAGGAATCGCGCCTGGAGCCGTTCTGGCGACGCTACCTCTTCCCCCCCATCTGGGTACCGGCCCTGGTCACCCTTTTGCTTATCGGCGTCTTCTTCTGGAGGGAACGTTTCCATTCTCCTCCTCCCTGGGTCCAGGAAGCGGTGGCCACCTATGCTCACTACCTGAAAAAACCGGCGACGGTGGGGATTGCGAGTACAGAGGCGGAGGAGGTTCGTCGCTGGTTAAGTGCCCAGCTCGCCTTTCCCGTG
>RFHZ01000886.1 GCA_003696125.1 Nitrospinota bacterium | reverse complement strand
GCCTTTTATATCTTCCGTCTCTTCTTCCTCACCTTTCATGGCGAGTCGCGCGTGGAGGAGGCGGTGGAAGAGCATGTGCATGAGTCGCCGACCGTGATGATCGGTCCGCTGGGGATTCTGGCCATCTTCTCCACCATCGCCGGGTTTTTCGGTCTGCCCTTCTGGGAGCGGTTCAACGGGATAGAGCGCTTCCTGGCTCCGGTATTTCACGATGCAGCTCCCCTGTTGGAGAAGGCAGAGTCGCATGCCTGGGGGGAAGAACTGGTCCTGATGCTCCTCTCTCTGGTCGTCGGGTTACTCGGGATCGGGCTGGCCTACCGGATGTACGTGCAGAAGCCGGCCCTGGCCCAGCAGACCCGGGAACGGTTCCCCGAGCTTTACACGCTGTTGCTGAACAAATACTATGTGGATGAGCTCTATGACCGCTGGATCGTCCAGCCCTGTCTCCGGCTGGCGACCTGGTTCTGGGAGCGCTGCGATGTGCGGCGGATCGATGGGCTGGTCAATGGTGTGGGAGAGATGGTGCGCTGGGATGGGTTGAAGGTGAGTCGGCTGCAGACCGGTTTTGTCCGCAATTATGCCCTTTCCCTGTTCCTGGGAGTGGTCTTCGTGATCACCGTGTTGCTCTTTTCCTATCGGTGAGGTGAAGGAGTGATGGTCAGTTGCTTTGGTGTTGAGCCATGATGATTCCGCTGCTTACAGTAATCGTGTTTCTCCCCCTGCTGGGGGCGCTGGTTTTACTCTTCTTGCGGGATGAGAGGCTGGTCAGGAGTGGGGCCTTGATCACCACCCTGCTCGTCTTCCTCTTCTCTTTAGGCGTGTTCTTCGGGTTTGATCCGACCCTGGCCCAGATGCAGTTCGTCGAAAAGGTCCCCTGGATAGAGAGCTATGGCATCAGCTATCATGTAGGGGTGGATGGCATCAGTCTCCTGCTGGTCATGCTGACCACCCTGCTGATGCCGCTGGCCATTTTGGCCTCCTGGCAGGGGATTACGGAACGGGTCCGGGAGTACATGGTCTTCATGCTCCTTTTGGAGACCGGGATGCTGGGGGTGTTTGTGGCCCTCGATCTCTTCCTCTTTTACGTCTTTTGGGAGGCCATGCTCATCCCGATGTACTTTTTGATCGGGGGCTGGGGAGGAGAACGCCGCATCTATGCGGCCATCAAGTTTTTCCTCTATACCATGGCCGGCAGCCTCCTGATGCTGGTGGGTATCCTGGTCCTCTACTACCATTACTATCAAGTTAAAGGGGTCCTGAGTTTTGATCTGCTCCAGCTCTATACCCTCTCCCTTCCCCTTAATCTGCAGCGCTGGCTCTTTCTCGCCTTTTTCCTCAGCTTTGCCATCAAGGTCCCGCTCTTCCCCTTTCACACCTGGCTTCCGGATGCTCATGTGGAAGCGCCGACAGCCGGGAGCGTGATTCTGGCCGGGGTGCTCCTGAAGATGGGGGTCTACGGTTTTCTCCGTTTTTCCCTCCCCCTCTTCCCTCAGGCCGCCCAGGAGGCGGTGCCCTTTATTCTGGTCCTGGCCGTGATCGGGATCATCTACGGGGCCCTGGTCGCCATGGTGCAGCCGGATATCAAGAAGCTGGTGGCGTACTCCAGCGTGAGCCATCTCGGGTTCGTGATGCTCGGTATCTTTGCCCTGACCGAACAGGGAGTCAGTGGGGGTCTCATCCAGATGGTGAATCACGGTCTCAGCACCGGTGCCCTCTTCCTGATCGTGGGGATGCTGTACGAGCGCCGGCATACCCGGCTGATCAGTGAATTCGGGGGGCTGACCAGGGTGTTGCCGGTGCTGGCCGGGTTCTTCATGGTGGTCACCCTCTCCTCCATCGGTTTACCCGGGTTGAACGGCTTTGTGGGAGAGTTCCTGATCCTGGTAGGGACCTTCCGCGTCTACCGGCTTGCTGCTGTCCTGGCAGCTCTGGGGGTGATCCTGGCTGCCGTCTATATGCTCCGGATGTTCCAGCGGGTGATGTTTGGAGAGATAACACGGGAGGAGAACCGGTCGTTAAAGGATCTGAGTGCGCGCGAGATTGGGCTTTTGGTCCCCATCGTTGTGCTGATCTTCTGGATCGGGATCTATCCCCAGCCCTTTTTCCACCGCACCGCGGCCAGCACCCAGCAGTTGCTGAGCCGGGTCAAGGCAGCTTCCACCCGTGCGCAGTATATGGTTCCCCAGAACCGGGGAGAACACCTCGCCGGTTTCTCTGGCCAGGGTACCGATCCCCTCACCGCTTTCCGTGTCCCTGTAGCGAATAACACTCAACAACGGAGCGCAGATCATGGAAGGTAGTGCGACATTGACCACCTTAAGCGGTGTGGCACCCCAGCTCATTCTGGCCAGCTTTGGCCTGGTGGTGTTGCTGGTGGATCTCTTTTCCTCCCAGGAGCGGGGAGCTCTCTCCTCGCTGACCTTAGGGGGGATCGGGGTAGCCATCCTGGCCACCCTGATGCTGTGGGGAGAGCAAGGGACGTTCTTCTATGGGATGCTGACGGTGGATGCGTTTAGCACCTTCTTTACCCTGCTCTTCTTGCTGGTGGCCCTCTTTACCGTTTTTCTCTCCCGGCAGTATATGCGGCAGACAGCAGAGGTGAACAACGGGGAGTACTATGCGCTGCTCCTTTTGGCCACGACCGGGATGATACTGATGGTGGCCGGAAGAGACCTGCTCATCATCTTCATCGGGCTGGAGTTGCTCTCCCTGGCGCAATACATCCTGGCCGGATTTTTACGAGACAAAGCCAGATCGATCGAATCGGCCATGAAGTACTTCCTGCTGGGGGCGTTTGCTACCGGGTTTCTCCTCTACGGTATCGCCCTGATCTATGGGACCACGGGGAGTACCAATCTCTCCCAGATTCATCTCTTTGCGAGCCGGCATCGGATGGGAAACGAGCCTCTCTTTCTGGTCGGCATGGGATTGCTCCTGGTCGGGTTTGGGTTCAAGATCGCCTCTGTCCCCTTTCACATGTGGACTCCAGACGTCTATGAAGGCGCACCCACGCCGATTACCGCCTTTATGTCTACCGGACCCAAGATGGCCGGGTTTGCCGTCTTGCTGCGCATCTTCGGTAGCGCATTCTTCTCCCTGCGTCCTTCCTGGACGGCGATCTTCTGGATTCTGGCCGCTTTGACCATGACCGTCGGCAATCTCAGTGCGCTGGTGCAGGGGAATATCAAACGGATGCTGGCCTACTCGAGCATTGCCCATGCCGGTTATACCCTGGTGGCGCTGACGGCGGGGAGCAGGGCCGGAGCGGGTGGAGCGCTCTTTTACCTCCTGGTCTATACCTTCATGAACTTCGGTGCCTTTGCCGTGGTTTCCCTTCTGGTCAGAGAAGAAGAGGCGTTTGTGCAGATCGATGAGTACAGGGGACTCGGCTATCGCTACCCGTTGTTGGGTGTCGTCATGGCCCTCTTCATGCTCTCCCTGGCCGGGATTCCGCCCACGGCAGGATTTGTCGGGAAGTTCTATATCTTCAGTGCTGCGGTGATGAGCGGGTACGTCTTTCTCACCATCCTGGGGGTGATCAACTCGCTGATTTCCCTCTACTATTACCTACGGGTGGTGGTGGTCATGTACATGCAACAGCCGGCCAAGGGGGTGGCGGTGAGCTTCGACCCGGCCCTGGTGGTGGCCCTGGTCCTGGCCAGCGTGGGAATCCTCTATTTTGGGCTTTTCCCGGGATCGATCCTCCCGATCATCCAGCAGGCAGCGGCGGGATTGATGGGGGGGTAAAGGGAGAAAAAATCCTTGCAATCACTATTGCCGTGTGTTAAGGTAAGTCGATTTTTACTGAGCCTGTTACGGGAGACAGGGAGGTAGGAGATAAGCGATGCAATTCCTTCTCTTTTTTCTTTTGGCCGCGGTGATGATCTTCGCAGCCATCAAGGTGGTAACGGCCAAGAATGTGGTGCATGGTGTCCTCTACCTGGTCCTCACCTTCTTCTGTGTGGCCGGGGTGTATATCCTGCTCTATGCCGAGTTCTTAGCCGCGGTGCAGATTCTGATCTACGCCAGTGCCATGGTCATCCTGATCCTCTTTGTCCTCTTGCTTTCTAATCTCCAGGAACTGCAACGGTTGCGACAGTGGCATGGCCAGTGGCCGGTGGCCCTGGCCATCGGAGGGATTCTCCTCTTAGAGGTGATCGTCGTGCTCTGGCGGGGACTCCCCTCGGGAGGCAAACCGAACGCCATCCTGGCCCAACTGGGGGGACAGACCCCGACCGAGGGACTCGGTACGGTCCTCTTTACCGACTATCTCTTACCGTTTGAGGTGGCATCGATTCTGCTGTTAGCGGCCATGATTGGCGCCATTATCCTGGCGCGACGGGATTAAAATCGAGAGACGCGTGAAGGAGTAAGCGGTGGTTCCACTATCATTCTATCTCACCTTGGGAGCGATTATCTTCGGGATCGGCGTATGGGGAGCGCTTATTCGACGGAATGCGATCGTCATCCTGATGTCCATAGAACTCATCTTCAATGCCGTCAACATTACCCTGGTCTCCTTCTCCAATTTCCTGGGAGATTTCCGGGGACAGGCGTTTGCCATCTTTATCATTGCCGTTGCCGCGGCTGAAGCGGCAATCGGATTAGCCATTGTCATCTGTATACATCGCCTCAAAGGAACGCTGAATGTCGATGAGGTCAATCTACTGAAGTGGTAAATTCTGCCTGACTAAGGAGTCTCTGGATGCGATACTATCCGTGGCTTATCCCTCTTTTCCCCTTGATTGCGGTGGTCATCAATGGCCTCTTCGGACGGAAGTATATCCGGGAGAAGGCTCACTATCTCGGAGTGGGTTCGGTAGCCATCTCCTTTCTCCTTTCGGTCATCGTTTTCCTGGAAGTTGCCTTGGGATACGGGAGTGTGGAGGTCAGCCTCTATGAATGGGTGACGGCCGGCTCCTTCAAGGTGAATGTCGGTTTTCTTATCGACCCCCTCAGTGCCATCATGCTCCTTGTGGTTGCTGGTGTTGGGCTGCTGGTGCACATCTACTCTGTTGGGTACATGCACGGTGATGGTGGTTACTATCGGTACTTTACCTACATCAATCTCTTCATGTTCTCCATGCTGCTGCTGGTGCTGGCCAATAACTACCTGCTCATGTTCGTCGGATGGGAGGGGGTCGGCCTCTGCTCTTATCTCTTAATCGGGTTCTGGTTTGAGCGGAAATCGGCAGCCGATGCCGGGAAAAAGGCGTTTGTCGTCAACCGCATCGGTGATGCCGGTTTCCTGCTCGGGATTTTCCTCCTCTTTGCCACCTTTGGTACCCTCAATTACAGCGAGATCTTTCCTCGCGTCGAGGAGGTCAGTGTGGGGATCGTGACCGCAATCACGCTCTGCCTCTTCCTGGGTGCCATCGGCAAGTCGGCCCAGATCCCGCTCTATGTCTGGTTACCAGATGCCATGGAAGGCCCGACCCCGGTCAGTGCCTTGATTCACGCGGCAACCATGGTCACGGCTGGCGTCTATATGGTGGCGCGAAGCAACGTGCTCTATAGCGCAGCCCCCTTTTCCGCCGAACTGGTGGCGGTTATCGGTGGGTTGACCGCCATCTTTGCCGCCTCCATCGGCCTGGTGCAGAACGATATCAAACGGGTCCTGGCCTATTCCACGGTCAGCCAGCTCGGCTATATGTTTCTGGGGGCAGGGGTAGGAGCCTACGTTGCCGGCATTTTCCACCTGATGACCCACGCCTTCTTTAAAGGACTCCTCTTTCTCTGCTCGGGTAGCGTGATTCATGCCCTTTCCGGTGAGCAGGATATGCGGAGGATGGGGGGATTACGGCCCTATCTTCCCACCACCCACTGGACCTTTCTGGTGGGCGCAATCGCCATTGCCGGCATCCCACCACTGGCCGGGTTTTGGAGCAAGGATGAGATTCTGGCCGAGGCCTTCAAGAATGGCCACTATCTCCTCTGGCTGATCGGGGTGGTGGCAGCGTTTATGACCGCCTTTTACATGTTCCGTCTCATCTTCCTCACCTTTTACGGTCCCTCGCGGGTGAGTGAGGAGGCCATGCACCACCTGCATGAATCTCCTCCGGTAATGACCATCCCCTTAGTCGTTCTGGCCATCCTCTCCATCATCGGTGGCCTCATCCCCGGTTTTCCCCCGGAAGCTGGATGGATTCATCGTTTTCTTGAGCCGGTGCTGGGAGGAGGACACCAGGCAGCCAGTGCCCATGTCGCCTTTGCCGCTGAAGCCGCCCATGCGGTGGAGGAAGGAGGCTTTCATGTCCTGGATGCCGTCTTGATGCTCATCTCGATCGCGGTGGGGGTGGCCGGTATCCTGGTGGCTTACTATTTCTATATTCTCCGTCCTGATACGCCGGAGAAACTCTCCCAGCGTTTCTCTGCCCTCTATGAGCTGTTGCTGAACAAGTACTGGGTGGATGAGTTCTACGATACCTATATCGTGGAAAACTGCAAGCGCTTCGCCCATTTCCTCTGGGGAGCGGTCGATGTCAAAGTCATCGACGATGGCCTGGTCAATGGTGCCAGCAATAGCACGGTGCGGGTCAGCAGTTTTTCCGGTGATATCGATCTGCGGACGGTTGATGGGGCGGTGAACGGCGTCTCGGTGCTGATTACGGTGGGGGCCAGGGTGTTACGTTACCTCCAGACCGGTTTTGTCCAGAACTATCTGCTGTTCATGGTCCTGGGAATCTTCGTGATCATCACGCTCTACCTGGTCTTTTGATCCCTAACTTGGGTGAAGGATAAGCAGCCCGAAGGCAAAGGATGGGAACAGGACGGTGTGGCTGACGCATTATACATCTCGTATCACGGTTAGGCATTAGGCATCAGGAGGAGTCTGTATGATTGAGCATGCGCTGGGTGGCTTCCCAATCTTATCGCTGATTACCTATCTCCCTTTGGTCGGGGCCCTCATTATCATGGCCTTCTTGCAGAAAGAGCAGACCAGGGAGATCAAGTATTTTGCGTTGAGTGTTTCGCTGGTGGATGCGATAATCTCCATCGTCTTCCTGGTCCCTTACTTTGACACCACGACGCACCAGTTCCAGTTTGTGGAACGGGCCTCCTGGATTCCGGCCATCGGGGTAGAGTACTTCTTTGGCGTAGACGGGATCAGTATCCTGCTCGTCCTCTTGACCACCATCCTGACCGCCATATCGGTCCTCAGCTCCTTTACCGCCATTACAGAGCGGGAGAAGGAGTACTACGTCTCCCTGCTCCTCCTGGAGACCGGGATGCTGGGGGTGTTTGTGGCCCTCGATCTCTTCCTCTTCTATGTCTTCTGGGAAGTGATGCTTGTGCCGATGTATTTCCTGATCGGGATCTGGGGAGGACCCAGAAAGCTCTATGCGGCGATCAAGTTCTTCCTCTACACCCTCTTCGGCAGTGTCTTGATGTTGTTGGGGATCTTGGGCCTCTATTTCATCCACGGGGGCCAGACCGGCGTCTATACCTTTAATTTCCTCGAATTGCTCCAGACCAATCTCTCGACGACACAACAGATCTGGCTCTTCCTGGCTTTCTTCATCGCCTTTGCCATCAAAGTCCCCATGTTCCCCTTCCATACCTGGCTTCCCGATGCCCACGTGGAGGCCCCGACGGCAGGAAGCGTGATTCTGGCCGGGGTCCTCTTAAAGATGGGGACATACGGGTTTGTGCGTTTTAGCCTGTCCCTCTTCCCCTATGCCAGCCAGTACTTTGTGCCGGCCATGGTCGTGCTGGCGGTGATCGGGATCATTTACGGTGCACTGGTGGCCATGGCGCAGCAGGATGTGAAGAAGCTGGTCGCATATTCCAGTGTGAGTCATCTCGGGTTTGTCATGCTGGGGATGTTTGCCCTCAATCCAGAGGGGATCATGGGGAGTATTCTCCAGATGATCAACCATGGACTCAGTACCGGCGCCCTCTTCTTGATCGTCGGGATCATTTACGAGCGCCGACACACCCGGCTGATCAGCGATTTTGGGGGCATATCGCGAAAGGTACCGGTGTTCGCCACCATCTTTGCCATCACCATGTTCTCCTCCATCGGGCTACCCGGACTCAACGGGTTTGTCGGGGAGTTCCTGATCCTGGTCGGTGCTTTTCAGGCCAAGGCCATCTATGCCGCCTTTGCCGTGATAGGGATCATCCTGGGAGCAGCCTACATGCTCTGGATGTATCAGCGCATGATGTTCGGGACCCTGGACAAGCCGGAAAACGAGACCCTGACCGATTGTAATCCGCGTGAGGTGGCGTATATGGTTCCCCTCATCATCTTCATGCTCTGGATCGGGCTCTATCCCAAGCCGTATCTCCGCCTGATGGAGCCGTCGGTGAATCACCTGGTGCAGCAGATGCAGGAGCGCACGGCCCAGATGGAGCAGGCCTCTGCTCCGGTCTTCTCCCGGCAGGAGACTTCTGATAGGACGACTCCCTTTGTGCTGGCCGAGAAAGGGGGTCTTTCTCCTGCAGAGGCCACCTGGCAGGCGTCCAGGGAGAAGCAACCGGCAGGTGGGTGTGGAGAGGGAACCTCTCGCAGAACGCGTCTGGAATCCCAAGGGGAATGGACAACCTTCCGCTCTGCTCCCAAGGAGGTAGGACGATGCCGATAACATTTCCCATGCCGAATTTTGGAGCCATCCTCCCCGAGATCATCATCCTGTTTATGGCCTGTGTGGTGCTGGTGGTCGATTTTGCCATGGGCAAGGAACACCAGCGCACCTGGCTCGGCTATCTCAGCCTGCAGGGTATTCTGGGTGCCATGCTCGCTTCACTCGCCATGTTGATAGGAGGAAAATCGCTGGCCACCTTTGGGGGGATGTTCCTGGTCGATGGGTTTGCCCTCTTCTTCAAGCTCGTCTTCCTCCTGGTAGCGGCATTGACCATCATGATCTCCTTACGCTATCTGGAGGTGGAGGAGGCGAGCCGGGGAGAGTACTATGTGCTGGTCCTGCTGGCCACGCTCGGCATGATGATCATGGCGGCCGGCAATGAGCTCCTGACCATCTACATCGCGCTGGAGTTGATGTCCTTCTGCCTCTATGTCCTGATCGGGTTCTTCAAGCGGGAGCTGAAATCGATCGAGGCGGCACTCAAGTACTTCCTGGTAGGGGCTTTTTCCTCCGGCATCCTCCTCTACGGTCTGGCCCTCTTGTACGGGTTGACCGGAGAGACGGCCCTGCCCCGCATTGCTGCTGTCCTGGCCGAGAAGAACCTGTACGGGAATCCGATCCTTATCCTCTCCATGGTGCTCCTGATCGCCGGGTTCGGATTCAAGGTGTCGGCGGTCCCTTTTCATATGTGGGCACCCGATGTCTATGAAGGAGCACCCACTTCCATCACCGCCTTTTTGTCGGTCGGCTCTAAAGCCGCCTCCTTTGCAGCCCTGCTCCGGATCTTCTTCGTTGCCCTGGGGGGAAGCAAAGCGAACTGGGAACCGCTCCTCTGGGTGCTGGCCGTCCTGACCATGACCCTGGGGAATCTGGTGGCGATCAACCAGACCAATATCAAACGTCTTCTCGCCTATTCCAGCATCGCCAGCGCCGGCTACCTCCTGATCGGCATCGTGGCGGGGAACGAGATCGGTCTGGCCAGCGTGCTGCTCTACGCCCTGGTGTACGGGTTCATGAACATCGGCTGCTTTGCCCTGGTGATTCTCCTCTGCCGCGATAAACAAAACCGGGGAGAGTTTATCTCCGATTTTACCGGCCTGGCACGGGTACAGCCGTATGCCGCCATGGCCATGGTGCTCTTTTTCCTCTCTTTGACCGGTATTCCACCGACCGGTGGGTTTGTGGCCAAGTTCTATATCTTTGCGGCAGCCATTCGCGAGGGGTTTGTCTGGCTGGCCATCATCGGCGTTGCCAACAGTGCCATCTCCCTCTACTACTACTTCCGAGTCGTCATGGCCATGTATATGCGGGAACCGGAAAAGACGGTCTCTTTCTCTTACTCCCCTGCCTTAACGGTTGCCATCCTCGTCATGGCCATCGGTACGTTGCTCATCGGTGTCTATCCCCATCCCTTCCTCTCGGCAGCCAAGACGGCAGTAACTCCTCTTCTCGGTTCGGTAAAGGCCATGGCCATGCTCCCTTAGCGGTGTAACTGCCGCGCCTGGAGGTATATCTACGCCATCCTTTCAGGGACAAAAGGAGGCGGGAAAGGAGAGGCCTGCTATGCTCTATCTACTCGATTTCCGGGTCGAATATCCTCCCACCATGACCCAGAAAGACCTCTTTTCCATCTGGGCCCGTGAGGCCGATGTTGCCCTGGGGGCCAAGAAGGCGGGTACGGTTGTTGACCTCTGGAAGTGTGTCGGTACCCGCCGGGTGATCGCCGTGGTCGATGTGGACGGCCCGGATACCCTGGACCAGATCCTGATGGATCTCCCCATCATGAAGGAACATGGGCAACATGTCCAGGTTGAGGTGACCCCTCTCCGCCGTTACGAGGATTTTGCGGCTGACGTGAAGAAGCGGCTCGCGGAATGATGAGTTGCTGCCCCTGTTGCGGTGTGCTGGAGGGTGGCAAGGGTAGGCGTATAGCAGAAGGAGCGCTATGGAGAAGATCGCCCTGCTCCGGCGGGAAGTGAAGGTGCTCACCTTTGACCTCTACGGCACCGTGGTCGATATGCAAGGGGGGTTAACCGAGGTGGTGACCCCTTTTCTCCGTCAAAAGGGATGGGATGGAGATCCCTATCGCTTCGTTACCTGGTGGCGTCGCACCCACTTCGAGAACTCCATGATCGATTCCCTGTGCGATCGCGGGCACACCCCGTACCGGGAGATCGGTCATCGGGCCGTGAGCTATGTGCTGGAGCGGGCCGGGATCGCGCATACCAATGCAGAGGTGCAGTCTCTGGTGGCTGCCATCGAGCGGCTGCGTCCTTTTCCTGAGGTCGTTCCTGCTCTCAAGAGGCTCAAGCGACACTACCGCATCGCCATCCTCTCCAACGGTGACCGTGACATGCTGGAGGCGGCCAGGCCCTATCTCGGTGTGGAGTTCGATGCGCTCATCTCGGTCCAGGAAGCCGGCTATTTCAAGCCCCACCCGGCCACCTATCAGAAGGCAGCAGAGATCCTCGGTTTTTCCCGCTCCTCTATCATGCATGTGGCCAACCATGCCTTTGATTGTATCGGCGCCAAGGCATTCGGCATGCGCAC
The DNA here is from genome assembly GCA_003696125.1 of Nitrospinota bacterium. Classification (GTDB taxonomy): domain Bacteria; phylum Tectomicrobia; class Entotheonellia; order J063; family J063; genus J063. The sequence goes on along the minus strand of RFHZ01000886.1, from coordinate 3,303 downwards.
AGCTTTTATCAACCGGCGCAACCGCCCCTTCGGGGATACACCACATGAGCCGGACCTGATCGTCAGGAACATGGAGGAACTGGCCGATCTCCTCACCTGAGGCATGGACACAAAAGGAGGGAAGGGGGAAGAGGGAGGCAGGGAAGTGGCCGAACAGGTCGATTTTAAAGCACTTGGTCCCAACGGCTTCCGTACCAGGATCATCCAACGCCATGGACAGATCATCCTGTCCTCCCGTTCGGTGCTGGCAGGCCTGGTTATCATCTTCTTCTTTGGTCTGATACCCCTGGGAATCGCATGGGCAGGAGATGTCCTCATCCTCTATGTCATCGGGGGGATCGGCGCTATCGGTGGTATACTATATACCATGTACCGGCAAAAACTCCTCCTCGACCTCGGTGACCAGCATTTCGTATACCAGCACGGTTTATGGCCTTTTTCTTCCCAGACGGTCACGGGAAAGAACAAGGAGCTCGTGTTGGAAGTTCGTAAGATTCGTATCGGGAGAGGGCCCTCTTCATCCGGTACAGGGACGGCTCATGTATACTGGGGGATTCGTATTGTTTCACCAGGCGAGAAGGTCTCTTTCGATTTTTGGGAAGCCTTTTCCAGAGAACAGGCCCGGCAGGTATTAGCGACGATGCAGACTGCTTTACACTGCTCTGTTGTCGGAGCCGACAGACTGGAGTGAGGAGAGGCAGGCATGCATTATATCTTCATCCTTTCAGATGGAACCGGGAGAACAGCAGAACAGACGATAAAGGCGGCGCTTACCCAGTTCCCAGAGGCCAAGGTAACCCTGGTGCGGCGACCGGAGATCCGGACAGAGAAGCAGGTGGTCCAGGTGGTCAAGGAAGCGGCCCAGGTGAACGGTTTCATCGTGCATACGGTGGTATCTAACGCCTTACGCGAGGTGATCGCTCACACCGGACGCCTGCATAACGTGGAGACCATCGATCTCATGGGACCTCTGCTGGCTCAACTCTCCCACCAACTGGCCCATTCCCCCTCTGAACAGCCGGGACTCTTTGGGGAGTTGAACAAAGAGTATTTTCGCCGCATAGAGGCCATGGAGTTCGCTTTTGACCACGATGATGGGCAGCGGGTCGAGGAGTTACGTAGGGCAGAAATCGTCCTGGTCGGAGTCTCCCGCACCTTCAAGACCCCGCTCAGCATCTACCTGGCCTTTAAAGGCTGGTTTGTCGCCAATGTCCCCATTATCCTGGAAATACCCCCTCCTCCTATCCTCTTTGATCTCCCTCCGGAGCGGGTATTCGGCCTTACCATTGACCTGCACCAGCTCGTTCTGTTGCGGCGTGCCCGTCACGAGTACCTGGGAGGCACCACAGGTGAATACGCCGATCCCGAATATGTGCGCCGTGAGCTGATGTATGCCCACCAGATCTTTACCAACAATCCCCAGTGGCCGATTATCAATGTGACCAATAAACCGATAGAGGAGATCGCCTCAGAGATCCTGGCCATTCTTCGCAAAAACCAGGCGCTAGATTAAAGGAATCCCCGGGTAAGAACGACTCGCCCTCTCTTTTTCCTGTGTAAAATCACTCTGCTACACAAGCTGGAAGGTGGTGTGATTACCGGTACATGACAGAGGTGTAAGAACCGATACTCTGAACCCAGAGGTTTGATGTGATCATGAGGAGCGACAAACTGTCTAAGGGGAGGATTCGCCATGAGATGGGGGGTTGATAGTAGCTGGTATCAGGTCAACCAGGTCGTGACCGTGCCGGAGCGTTTCTATAGGCCTGGCGAACAGAGACCTGTAAGAGAGCCTCTTTTTGATTACGTGACCCGGCGCGCAGGGCGATCGCCGGAATTTTGGGGGCGTTATCTGAACGACAACCACCCTCCCAGTCGCCTCAGACCTGATGAGCCAGAGTACCTCTTCACACGAGGCTGCCGACTTTTACTTGTTTATAACGGGATTCGCCGTCAGCCCTCTCCAGGGAGGAGAGGGAGAAGGGAGGGTGAAAAGGCAGCGCGTAATGCCATTCGCCTGGCCCGTGGTTACCATGTTCCCCAGGGTGTGCGTATCTATCTCGACCTTGAGGGCTGGTTCGTCCAGCCAGAGTTTTTAGAAGGCTGGTGGGATGTGATGTACGACTCACCCTATGCGGGTGCAGGTGGAATTTATGGACGAGGAGCTGAGGTGCGGCGCCGACGGCGCAGTCCCATGCCAGATCTCCGGAGACGTCCCTACAGCAGGGGCTGGGCTCAGCGGGTCTTAACCGCCGAAGACAGGGTAGCAGAACGGCGTTGGCCTGGCTTGCTCACCGATCTGGTAACCGGTAGACACAGCAAGCCTTATTCCGTGTTCATCTGGACCAACACACCACGCCAGGTAGATAAGCGTAGCGATACGCCGCCAGGAGCTGAGATCATTCCTCCAAGTTTCGGCGGTGTTGGTCCTGTTGGATCACTGCTGACAGACACCGTCATTTGGCAGTACCGCTTCAGTGCGTTCTGGGAGAGAGGGAGGCATGGCGGCACGGTCGATCTCGATGTTGCCCTTGAACTCGCTTACCAGGAAATGTGGGGAGCGTAAGGTTAAAGAGACTGGAGGGGAGGAGAAAACGCTAGGTCCGAATATCCCTCTCTTTCCCGGAATCGTGCAGATCGACGAGCGCTTCCGGATAGGGGGAGAAGAAGAGCTGCTCCCGCAGGTACTCCTCTTCAAAGCGGAGGATCCAAGACTGGAGGACACTCAGGGCGGCACGCAGGGGGACCTGTTCCTGCCGGTACCGTTCCAGTAGATGGAGGAAGAAGCGTTTTTCTCGAGCCGATAGCCTGGGGGAGACGTGCCCCAGGGCGTGCATACAGACATTCACCGGTGATGTGCGCCTGGGGAGACGGGCCAGGGCGCGTTTGAGATGGGTATCATAGGCAGCGATCACTTCGGAGAAGGGGGCTTTTTCGGCATTGGCCACGATGCGACCCAGCAGGCGCATCTCTTTCTGGTTATACGCCATCAGCAGCAGCTTATGGGTGGTATGAAAACGAACCAGGACTCCCATGGCCTTTACCCTTTTCACCATCCGGAAACGAGCCAGCGTGAAGAGCTTGGTCAGGAAGTGCTCGCGAATACGCAGGTTACTCAACCGCTTCTCATCTTCCACTGCCAGATCTCCAAATCGTTCCAGCACCTGGGCGGCAAAGACGCCCGCTCCCTTTCCGACAGCAGCTCCCTTCTCGACCGTCGGGTAGCGCTTGCTATCCCGGAGGCCACAGGAAGGGGAACGGCTTTTGAGGATAAAGCCATCCACCTCGTCCAGGGTAGAGAGG
>RFHZ01000885.1 GCA_003696125.1 Nitrospinota bacterium | reverse complement strand
CCCATTGCGCAATATTCCCCACTGCTGCCTCCCGTAGGAGTCTGGCCCGTGTCTCAGTGCCAGTGTGGCCGATCACCCTCTCAGGTCGGCTAACCATCGTCGCCTTGGTAGGCCATTACCCCACCAACTAGCTAATGGTCCGCGAGCCCATCTCCCAGCAGCAGCCTCCGAAAGAGCTACCTTTCCTCCTCCTCTGTGTCCAGAAGAGGATCGTATGCGGTATTAGCATCGCTTTCGCGATGTTATCCCCCACTGAGAGGTAGGTTACTCACGTGTTACTCACCCGTTCGCCACTCTACTCATCCCCGAAGGGACTTTCGCGTTCGACTTGCATGTGTTAGGCACGCCGCCAGCGTTCGTTCTGAGCCAGGATCAAACTCTCCATAAAGCACAGAACTGACGATCGCCTGTTACGGCAATCGGTCTTGACGTAAACCCGTCACGTGATAATGCACCTTATATCTTTTTCAAAGAACCCATCCTCAGCGAGATCTATACTATAGCAAACCCAACCTCGTCTGTCAAGAGGTTTCTTTGCCTTTTTCCTCCCCTTGTTCCGAGGCAAAAAGTATTATAGGAAGCCTCCGGGCAAAAGTCAAGGGGCAAAGCGAACATTTTCTGGCCTGATCCGGACAAATCTCCGCTTGCCCACCTGCAAGAGATACTCCCGATCCAAGACCAGCTTGAGCTCCAGGTCACGAACCGGCTCCCGGTTCAGGCGTACCCCACCCTGCAGGATCAAGCGGCGCGCTTCACTACTACTCCTGGCCAAGCCGGCAGCGACCAGAAGAGGCACAATCCAGGTCCGCTCCTTCTGGGAGGCAGGCAACTGAATGACCGGTGCAGGAATCTCCTCGGGCAACTCCCGCTGCTGAAAGACCCGTAAGAACTCTGCCGCCACCTGTTCGGCCACCTCTGCCGAGTAAAAACGGGCTACCAACTCCTTGGCCAACGCCATCTTCGCATCCCGGGGATGAATCAGCCCTTCCGCCAACCCCTGCTGCAACTGACGCAACTCCTCAGGGGTCTTGTCGCTGAGGAGCTCATAGTAGCGGAGCATGAGAGGATCAGAGATGGACATAACCTTCCCAAAGATCTCTGCTGCCGGTTCATCGATCCCGATATAATTCCCTAAACTCTTGCTCATCTTCTGCACACCATCGGTCCCCTCCAACAGGGGAAGGGTGATGACGATCTGCGGTTCCTGTCCGTACTCCCGCTGCAGCTCCCTCCCCACCAACAGGTTAAAGGTCTGATCCGTCCCCCCCAGCTCTACATCCGCCCGCAGCGCAATCGAGTCATACCCCTGCAACAGGGGATAGAGAAACTCATGCAGTCCGATCGGCTGGCGCTGTTCAAACCGCTGACGGAAATCGTCCCGTTCCAAAAGCCGCGCCACCGTGTACTTCCCGCAGAGAAAGATGAGATCCTCGGCACTCATCTTCCCCAGCCACTCGCTGTTGAAGCGGATCACGGTCTTCTGGGGATCAAGGATCTTGAAGACCTGCCGGGTATAGGTGCGCATATTCTCCTGTAACTGAGCCTTGGTCAGGGGCTTGCGGGTCTCTGATTTCCCGGAAGGGTCCCCGATGAGGCCGGTAAAATCCCCCACCAGAAAGATCACCTCGTGTCCCAGGTCTTGAAACTGCTTGAGCTTTTGCAGAACCACCGTGTGGCCCAGATGCAGATCCGGGGCCGTGGGATCAAAACCGATCTTCACCCGCAAAGGAATACCGGTCCGGCAGGAGCGCTCTAACTTCTGGACCAGCTCTTCATATACAATGATATCTACCGTTCCCCGTTGAATAATCTCGAGTTGTTCCTTGACCTCCATGACCTCCTTTCCTCTCTATCCTGTGCCTTCATGCCTCCACCCACCAGAGAACACCAGAGGCTACACCAGCCGTTTCTCCCTGGCAAGGGTGGTGATGGGCTGAACCCTTATCCTCTGCACGGCCCGATCGCTCGCCGCCTCGATCCGCAACCGCAACTGCCCATAGGTCAGCTCTTCTCCCGGCCGGGGTATCCGTTCAAACATGTGGATGACAAACCCTCCTAACGTTTCGTAATCCCCCTTGGGGAGACGGAGATGAAGCTTCTCATTGATGGCATTGATCTCCATACGCGCATCGATGAGGTATCCTCCCTCCGGGAGTTCCTCGTAGAGCGTGATCCCCGTATCATATTCATCCTCAATCTCCCCGACAATCTCTTCTAGCAGATCCTCGATGGTGATGATCCCGACACTCCCCCCGTACTCATCGACCACCACCGCCATCTGCACCCCATTGCGCTGCATCTCTTGCAGCAGGCCATCGATGCGCTTGGCTTCTGGAACGTAATAGGCCGGCCGGATGATCCCGGCAATCTCCTCTACGTCGGGGGGCAGGAGTAACAGGTCAAAAGCGTTCACCACACCGACGATGTTATAAATCCGCTCGCGATATACGGGCAGACGAGAATACCCGTATTCCTGGATCTTCTTGATCGTCTCCCTCACCGTTGCCGTCTCTTCAACGGCCACGATCCGGATCAGAGGCACCATCACCTCGCGCACCGAGATCTCCCCTAGCGTGCCTATCCGCTCCATGAGCTGCCGCTCCTCTGGGGTGAGGGTCTCTTCCTGAAAGCTGGTGGCCCGCAGAAAAGCTGCCCCATGCGACCAGGGAGAGAAGAGGCTCCGTCGCTCGAGCTTCCCTTTCCCCAGCCGGCAGCGCAGGGCTGTACCTATGCGCAACAGGGGAGAGCAGGCAGCGGCAAGGAGCTGCATGGCATAGATGGAAAACCCCTTCTCCTCTTCTGTGGGGGCCGGAAGATAACGGGGGAGGAATTCCCCGACCAGAACAAAAATCCCGACGCTGAGGATCAGGGCCCCTATCTCTGCTCCCCAGGGGAGATGTGAGAGGAGAAAAGCCGTGATGGCAATCACCCCGAATCCAAAAGCCCCATGGATACCGAGCAGCACCGTATCCAGCAGATACCATGGCTGTACTCCCCCCTCCCTCCGCAACCGGCTGCTCCGTCTGACCAATCCCTCCCGCACCCCATCCTCACTCATCATGGCCAGGCCTGCCCGGACACAGAGCATGTACAGGCCGACCCCTCCCAGTACCAGCCCCCAGACTCCCAGCCAGGCGATCATCTACGACTCCTTCCTGCAGACCCGAATGTCCAGGATCTTTGACCCCTCGACCGCTTCGATGGTAAAAAGGAGGTCCCCATCCCTCACCGATTCCCCTACCTGGGGCACATGGCCGAATCGATGCAGCACATAGCCTCCAATGGTTTCAAAATCCTCCTCAGGAAGGGAGGTGGACATGAGATGATTGAAGTCAGACAGGGGGAGACGGGCAGAGACCAGATACCCCTCCTGGTCCGAGACGAGCTGGACAAGACGTTCTTCCTGGTCGTACTCATCGATGATCTCGCCGACCAGCTCTTCCAACACATCTTCCATGGTCACCAGCCCGGCCACCCCGCCGTACTCGTCAACGACGATGGCCAGATGAATCTTGTTTCGCTGGAATTCTTGTAGCAGCTCATCCACCTTCTTCGACTCCGGGACAAAGAAGGGGGGATGAAGGAGACACCTGATACGCACATCGGCGGTGGGGGGGGAGCGGTGATAGGCCAGCAAGT
>RFHZ01000884.1 GCA_003696125.1 Nitrospinota bacterium | reverse complement strand
CCTGCTTGTAAAGCTGATCGGCCCGGATGACCTCTGCTCCGATACCGAGTTGCCGCATGGCCTCGATGAAGGGGAGCAGGAAGTGCTCTGCATAGCTGACATGCTCTCCGCATGGGCAGGGGATCTCGCTGAGCGGCTTTCCCACTTCCCGTTCGTACTTCGCCCTATCCAGGAAGGGGTATACACGCCGTAAAGGGTCGTAGGTATCAGAAACGTAGTTGAAGCGGCAATCAGGGGTCAGGCGCTGCAAGGCCCGGTAGATGGCATCGGCCGTCACCACCTCGCGCATGTTCCCGATGTGGATCTCGCCAGAGGGGGTGATCCCGGTGCTGACCACATGCCTGGTACCCCGCTCTGCGACAATGCGTTCGGCAATGACATCGGCCCAGTGCCGCTGCCCGGTCTTCTGACTCCTGTCACTCTGTACACTCCTATCCGTCATTCCCCCATCCTTATCGTCGATTCTCGATTCTCTCTCCTGGTCCTATCCAGGCAAAGGCACCTTTCACCTTTTCCCTGACAACATTGCACTTGACACTTTGATTATAGAGTATCGGAAGGAATTTGTCATCCCTAAAGAGGAGATGGGCAGCGGAGAGAGGCTCCCCTTCTCCAGGGGGGAGAAGGGGAGAGGGGGGGCTAGTCACCGAGCAGCTTGTTGATATCGTACACCATGCCTTCCCGGCTATAGGAGGCAATCTCCAGGATCCCGGTATCCATCCGGATCGCATCCTCCGGGCAGACCTCCACGCAGTACCCGCAGAAGACACACTTGCCCAGATCGATGTCGAAGCGGATCGGGTACTTCTCGATGTTGGGATCAGGGTGTTCCCCGGCAACGATATAGATGCAGTACGCCGGGCAGATCGTCTCACACATCATACAGGCCACACAGCGAGGGGAACCATCTTCCCGCTTCGTCAGGCGGTGCCTGGTACGGAGGCGGGGGGAGAGGGGGCGTCGTTCCTCAGGATACTGGTAGGTAACGGCGGCCCTCTTTTCCGGCAAGATGTTCAGCAGATGGGCAATGTGCAGCGAGAGATTGACAAAGAAGTGCTTTGCCGTCACCCAGAGTCCTTGCAAGAGGATGAGCAGGTAGGTCCGTTCCGCAAAGGTTAATCTCTCCTTCTTCATCGATTACGCCCTTTCTATCATGAGCAGGATAAGACCGGTCAGCGTGATGTTGGCACAGGCAATGGGGAGTAACGCCTTCCAGCTTAGTCGCATCAGTTGATCGTAGCGAAAACGGGGAAGGGTCCAGCGGACCAGGAGGAGGAACCAGCAGAAGAAGAGGACCTTGATCCCAAAGGCCACGATCTGGGCCAGGACCACCACCACATAGGGGAGAGGGAGCATGGTCCCACCGGGGAAGAGGAAGCCGTCCGGGGTGAGATAGGGGATATGCCATCCCCCAAAGAAGAGGGTGGTGAGTAATCCGGAGACGAGTACCGTTTCGACGAAATCGGTCATGAAGAAGAGTCCCCATTTGAGGCCGCTGTACTCGACGAAATAGCCGATAATCTCCGATTCCCCTTCGGGTAAATCAAAGGGGATCCGTTTGGTTGCCGCAATACCGGCGGTCAGGAAGAGGAGAAAGCCCACCGGCTGCACCACCACCCCCCATTTGGGAATCACACCCCAGAGCAATTCCCCCTGCTTCTGCACGATCTCCTGCAGGCTCCAGCTCTGATAGACCATGGCCACCCCCAGGATGGCTGCTCCCAGCAGGATCTCGTAGGAGAGGGTCTGGGCCGCGGCCCGGAGTCCGCCGAGCAAGGCATAGTTATTGCGGGAGGCCCAGCCGGCGATGATGATGCCATAGATGCCCAGGGCCAGCATGGCAAAGGTATAGAGTACCCCCACATTCAGGTCGACCACCTGCAAGGGAATCGCCCTGCCCCCAATCTCGATGGTGGGACCAAAGGGGATGGTGGCAAAGCTGACCAGGGCAAAGAAGAGGGAGAGGAAAGGGGCGATCGTATGGAGCACTCGATCTGCCCCGGCAGGAATAAAATCCTCTTTGGTCAACATCTTCAGTCCATCGGCAAAGGGATGAAACAGTCCCAGAGCCCGGATGCCAAAGATCTCTGCCCGGTTGGCCCCGATTCGATCCTGCATGACCGCACTCTGTTTCCGCTCCAGCCAGGTCAGAAACAGCACCAGGTTGAGCACCCCACCGATGAGGATCCCGATCTTGATCACCGCCAATACCACATCGAGTATCATAGCTCTCTCCGTTCTGCTCCCTGCTTAACCCAATGTCTCTGCTCAGTTCTGTGGACCGACCAGTGGCTGTCGTTTATGAATCGGATAGTCTTTGCGGAGGGGATGACCTTCAAACTCCTCGTAGAGCAGGATCCTCCGCAGGTCGGGATGACCGCGAAAGCGGATGCCGAACATATCCCACACCTCCCGCTCGTACCAGTTGGCCCCCTTCCAGAGGCCGGTCAGGGAATCGACTATGGGATCATCTTCCGGCACGAGCGTTTTCAGACGCACACGACGATTAAACGGCAGCGAGAAGAAATGATAGACCACTTCAAAACGGGGATGACGACCCAGGTAGTCCACCGCCGTGATGTCTATGAGGAAGTTGTACTGCAGCTCGGGATCGGTTTTGAGAAAGCGACACACGTCCAGGAGGGCTTCCCTGGCCACCACAGCGGTATCATCCCCGCGGTGACGATGGGTAAAGAGGATGTGCTCGCCAAATTGGGCCTGCAGCTTCTGCAACGTGAAACTCTCGCTCATGGCTCCCCTCACACTTCCTGTTTGGATTTTTCGATCTTCTCCTGTAGCATCATCAAGCCGTGCAGTACCGTTTCCGGTCGGGGAGGACAGCCGGGAATATAGAGATCCACCGGGATGATGGTATCGATTCCCTGTACCGTCGCATAGTTGTCGTAAAACCCACCGGTGCAGGTACAGACCCCAAACGCCACCACCCACTTCGGCTCACACATCTGCTCATAGACACGCTTCAAGACCGGGGCCAGCTTATGGCTGATGGTCCCTACCACAAACAGGACATCGGCCTGGCGGGGAGAGAAGCGGGGCAGGCCGGCACCAAAGCGATCGATATCGTAGTGGGAAGAGGCCACGGCCATGTACTCCAT
>RFHZ01000883.1 GCA_003696125.1 Nitrospinota bacterium | reverse complement strand
GTGTAGGGGATCGCTGTAAGATCGCCCCTGGTGATCTGGCCGTGGTCACCGGTCCGGGGATCATCGGGCTGTTGTGCGCCCTGGTGGCTCGTATCCGGGGGGCCCGGGTGGTCGTTGCCGGGGTAGCAGCAGACGCGGCTTCCCGTTTGCCGGTGGCAAGAGAACTCGGTTTAGAGACGGTAGTGGTAGGGGAAAGACCGCTGGTCCAGCAACTCCCACGCCGGGCCGATGTCCTGATCGAAGCCTCGGGGGCGGCCAGTGCCCTGGCGGAAGCCTTTGCGGCTGTTCGCCGGGGAGGAACCCTCTCCCTGGTTGGCATGTACGCCCGGCCGGTAAACTGGTTCATGACAACGGCGGTGCGGGAAGAATTGACCATCTACTGCAGCTATGCTTCCTCTTACCCCAACTACCTGCAGGCCATCGAGCTGATCCGGTCTGGACAGGTACCACTGGCTCCCCTGATACGGCGCTATGCCCTGGAAGAGGGGCCGGTGGCCTTTGGCGATGCCCTGCACAAGAAGGTACTCAAGCCGCTCCTGATCCCTTAAACGGTAGCCACGATGAAGAGACGGCGAAAAGGGTAGAGGGTCCGCCCATCTGGACGGGGAGGATAGGCGGTACGTAACCGCTGGCCGTATTCCTGCAGGAAGATCTCCCGTTCCCGGTCGTCGAGCTGGGTGAGGATAGGACGCAGTGCTGTCCCCTTTACCCATTCCAGCACCGGGTTTTCCCCTTCCAGGATCTGGATATACTCGGTCTCCCAGATATCGAGGCTTCTGGTATACCGGACCAGCAGATCGTAGTAAGTCTCGGCCTCGGCCACCCATTTGCGTCCAACGCTTCGCCGCAACTCTTCTGTCCCCAGCGGGCGTCCTCCCGGTCCTCCTCTGGCCAGGGTCTCCCGCATCAGGCGGTGGGAAGGGGCATCCCAGCTCAGGGGCATCTGCACGGCCAGGCATCCTCCTGGCCGTAGAAATCCGAGCAGGCGGGGGAAGAGCTCTTCGTGCTTTTCTATCCAGTGCAGGGTGGCATTGGCATAAAGGAGATCCGGGGGGTGGTCGGGTTGCCAGTAACGGATATCCGCTTCCAGCCAGTGGATCCCGCCGGGCTGGGTCCTCGCCCGGGCCAGCATGTCCGGCGAATTATCCACTCCGTACACGACAGCAGAAGGCCACCGCTCGGCGATGATCCGGGTCACGTGGCCGGAACCGCATCCCAGGTCGTAGATCACCTGCGGACGGATCAGGGGCACACGAGCCAGGAGTTCGAGTGCCGGTCGCTGGCGATAGTCAGAAAATTTTAAATACTGGTGAGGATCCCAGCGGGAACCTGCGCTCTGCTCCTCCTCCTTCTCGGCCGTCACCTCGGTCTTTTCTCCTCTCCTGCCCACTGCCCAGCCACCAGGGTGATCGTAGACTCCACAGTGGAAAACCCCTCCCTATGCCCGCTTACTGCGACCCAACCGGAAGCTGATATAGCATCGCTCCGCCTTTCTCAGGTCTTCCTCCGTGTAGTAGTTCAGATTCTCTGGAATACGGAACTCATCCCGGATCCGATCTAACAATGTCTTCCACCGTTGGGCTAAGGAGCGATTCTCCTGCCGTGTCCGTACCAACCGCTCTCCCTCCTTCCCTTACTGCTGCAAGAAAAATCAGGATATGCAATTTCCACAAGAGCGAAAATCATTATAGCACGGGAAAACAGATCTTGCCAGTGAAAAGTTGGTTGGCATTTTGAGCAAATCCCATGCCAGAATGAGCCTGATCGACGACTCTTTATTTCTCCGTTATCAGCGGAGAGGATATTGCAAAAACGAATATCTTATTAACCCTTTCCCCCTCTCTGCCGATAAGGGGAGCAGGGGGAAAGCAGAGAGAGTCCAAGTGGGAGCACCATGTGAACCTCTATCCAACCTGGTGAGTGCGATGCAAGAGACGATCTGGTATTATCAAAACGGTTACGCCCTACACGGGCCTGAGAGAAGGGCGGTCATGGCCAAGATCCTTGTCATAGACGATGATCCGGAGATCTGCTCGCTGTTGCAGGATTTCCTGTCTATCCTCCACCACGAGGTCAGGACCGCAACGCGGGGAGGGGAGGGGCTGGCCCTTCTGGAAGAGTGGCAACCCGATCTCCTGCTGCTCGACATCCAGATGCCGGGGATGGACGGCATCGAGGTGCTGCGACGGGCCCAAGAGATCCGGCGAGACATCGGAGCCATCTTCATTACCGGGATTCTGGATCGCGACACCCTGGCGCGCGCCATGGC
>RFHZ01000093.1 GCA_003696125.1 Nitrospinota bacterium | reverse complement strand
ACTCAGTCGGCGCAGATTCCTCCAGAAGGTGGTGGGAGTTACGGCGGTGGGAGCCCTGCCGTTTGTCTCTGCCCCCTGGATCAGGCATGCCGGGGCAGCCACGCAGAGTCTCAACATCCTGGTCTGGGCCGGTTATGAGGAGGAGCAGGTCCTGAAGCCCTTTGAAGAGCGATACAAGGTGAAGGTCAATGCCAAGACCTTTAACGGAGACGAGCAGATGTTTGCGGCCCTTACCTCTTCACCACCCGGAACCTGGGATGTGGTGAATCCGGATGCCCCTTTTGTGGAGAGGCTGGTGCGGGCCGGCCTGCTGCGTCCCCTCAATCCGGCCGATTACCCGCTGGAGGACTTCTTTGAGCGATTCCAGCACTTTGACCAGCACTGGATCGATGGGAAGATGTATGGGGTAACCAGTCGCTGGGGGTTCTACGGGATCGTCTACAACACGGAGAAGGTCGATCCGGCAGATGTGCAGTCCTATGCCGGTCTCTGGAAGAAAGCCTATCGCGGCAAGGTGGCCATCTACGACTGGTACCTCCCCAACATGGGCTGTCTCAGTCTCTACCTGGGGAACAAAGCCCCGTACGACATCGATAAGGCCCAGTTTGCCAAGCTGACCGAAACCCTGATGTCGCTGAAACCGCAGGTCGGCCTGATCGGAGACAACGCGGCGGTGATTCAGGCCCTGGCCAACCAGAACGCCTGGCTATCCATCGGTGGGGAGTGGCTGGAGGTCTTGCTGATCGAGCAGGGACACCCGATTGCCCTCAGCTCTCCGCAAGAGGGAGGGGTCAGCTGGACCGAGGCGCTTTGCATCATGAAGGACAGCCAGAAGCCGGACCTGGCCAAGAAGTTTATCCAGTACATGGTTTCTCCAGAAGCCCAGGCCAGGCTGGCCTGGGCCAAGGCGTTTCATGCGACCGTGCCCAATCGCAAGGTGCTCCACTACCTGAAACCGGAACAGGCCAGGTTGCTCCGACTCGACGATCCCCAGAAGCTGGAGACCATCCTGAAGCGCATCGTTCCACGCAAGCTTCCCAAGGATGAGAGACCGTGGATACGCGCATGGCAACGCTTCAAGAGCGCATAGGGTCCCCGTATGACGTGGAGCTGCATCACGTCGTGAAACGCTATGGCGAGGTGACCGCTCTCCACGATCTGACCCTCCAGGTCCGGACCGGGGAATTTTTAACCCTGCTGGGACCGAGCGGGTGCGGTAAGACAACCACCCTCCGCATCATCGGGGGATTTGAGGCGGTTACCAGCGGTGAGGTACGCATCAAGGGGAGGGTGGTGACCACAGATCCCCCGTATCGCCGGGATACGAGCATGGTCTTTCAGGACTATGCCCTCTTCCCCCATAAGACGGTGGGAGAGAATATCGCCTTTGGCCTCAAGATGCGGGGGGTGAAGAGGAGGGAGCGGTACCGGCGGGTAAAGGAGATGCTGGAATTGATCAATCTCCCCGATATCATGGAGCGCAAACCGGATCAGTTGAGCGGCGGACAGCGGCAGCGTGTGGCTCTGGCCCGTTCCCTCGTCTTACAACCCTCGGTCCTGCTGTTGGATGAACCGCTGGGAGCGCTTGATGCGGAGATCCGGAAGCAGATGCAGTTGGAGCTAAAGAGCCTGCAGAAGCGCTTGAACATGACCTTTATCTACGTCACGCATGACCAGGAAGAGGCCATGGTGATGAGTGATCGGATCGCGGTGATGCGTGACGGCTATCTCGAGCAGCTCGGCACACCGGCAGAGATCTATGATCAGCCTCGCACAAAGTTTGTGGCCCGCTTTGTCGGCAAATGTAACCTGTGGGAGGGAAAGGTGCTGCAGGCTTCGGGCAGGATGCTGGTGCTGGACACTCCCCTCTTCGGACCGGTGACGGTCGATATCCAGAAACACCCCCGCTCCTGGCGGCCAGGGGAAAGGGTCTCTCTCCTGCTCAGGCCGGAAGATCTTCGGCTCGGTATCCCTGCCGCAACCTGTGTGCACCGGTGTAAGGGACGGATCAAAGCGGTTGTTCATACCGGGCCGGTTACCCGTTACACCGTGCTGGTGCATAAGGAAGAGGTGTTGGTGGAGAAGCTGCGGGGAGAATCGTTTGCCCTGGGTGAAGAGGTCTTGCTGGGCTGGGACCCTGCCCAGGCCCGGCTGATCAGGGAAGAAGCTGCAGAAGAAGGGTAGTCACAGATATGAAGAGGCTTTTGAGCCGCCTTTTGCCCCGGGGGATCGTCTGGGGACTGGTGCCGGTCACGGTGTGGGAGATCGTCTTCTATCTCCTCCCCATGACCTACCTGGTCCTGGCCAGCTTTTGGGAGGTCAGGAACTTGCGGCTCCTCAAGACCTGGACCCTGGAGAATTACCGGCTGATCCTCCTGGATGCCACCTACTATAGCACCTACTTTCGCTCGCTTGGACTGGCCCTCTCTGTCGTCCTGATCACCATGATCGCCGCCTACCCGCTGGCGTACGCGCTGGTCTTCACCATCCCTGCCCGCTATCGTCGCCTGTGCCTCATTGCCATCGTCATCCCCTTCTGGACCAGTTACCTGATTCGCGCTTACTCCTGGCAGATCATCCTGGGAGACACCGGGCTGATCAATCAACTCTTGCAGGCACTGGGGGTGATCGATCAACCGGTCCATATCCTCTTTACCCACACCGCGACCCGTATCGGGTTGACCCACTTTTGCCTGCCCCTCATGACCCTCAACCTGTACGCGGTGATGGAGAACATCGATCCACACCTGCTCGAAGCGGCCAGCGACCTGGGAGCCAGGCGGTGGCGAACCTTTTATGAGGTGATTCTCCCTTTAAGCTTACCCGGACTGGTGATCGGCAGCATGCTCGTCTTCATCTTCGCCTTTGCCGATTTCATCACCCCCTCTCTCCTGGGT
>RFHZ01000882.1 GCA_003696125.1 Nitrospinota bacterium | reverse complement strand
CTTCCTACGGAGAACCCCTGACCGATGCGGGGCACAGGCAGGAGTGTGGTCTGGACCCGGACCAGGGTCTGGTGGTCTTCTACCTGTTCCACCACCCCTGGCAGGAAATTGGCCTGCCCGATAAAGTCGGCCACAAAGCGGTTAGCCGGTCGGGTATACACCTCACTCGGTGTGCCGATCTGTTGCACCTTTCCTTCATGCATCACGCAGAGCAGGTCAGAAATGCTCATGGCCTCTTCCTGGTCATGCGTGACATAGAGGCTGGTGATGGAGAGACGCTTCTGGAGCTTACGCAGCTCACCCCGCATCTCCACACGGAGCTTGGCATCGAGGTTAGAGAGCGGTTCGTCGAAGAGGAGGACCTGGGGACGCACAACCAGAGCGCGGCTGAGCGCCACCCGCTGTTGTTGTCCCCCAGAGAGTTGCTGGGGAGCGCGGTCCTCCAGCCCCTTCAGCCCGGTCAACTCCAGGACTTCGGCCACCCGCCGGCGGATTTCCGTCCGGGGGACCCGACGCACCTTGAGGCCGTAAGCCACGTTCTCAAATACGGTCATGTGGGGAAAGAGTCCGTAGCTCTGGAAGACCATGGCCGTGTCCCGCTTGTTCGGCGGGATACCATCGACGCGGACCCCACCGATGAAGATCTCCCCCTTTGTTGGCACCTCAAAGCCGGCCACCATGCGCAGGGTGGTGGTCTTCCCACAGCCCGAGGGACCCAGGAGGGTTACCAGGGTCCCCTCTGCCACCTCCAGGGAGAGATCATCCACCGCCACCACCTGCTGGGAGCCTTCGCCAAAGATCTTGGTGACATGCTGCAGAACGATCCGGTTTCCCGTCACCCTATCTCCCTCCCTGCACGATACGTTCCAGAGCCGAGCGACCGACAAAGATCCACATGAGCCCCAGGGCCAGCAGGGAGATGAGGATAACCAGGACGGAGAGGGCTGCCGCCGCCCCGTATAACCCGTTATCCACCGCCCCTAAGATCGCCACCGTGGCCAGTTGCCATTTCCCGGATACCAGGAAGATCACCGCGCTGATGGCGGTCATGCACTTGACAAAGGTATAGGCCATGCCGGCGAACAGGGCCGGGAAGATCATGGGGAGGAGCACCTGGCTAAAGGTGCGGACGGTACCGGCTCCCAGATTGGTCGAGGCCTCCTCGATGGCCGGATCGATCTGATGCAGGCTGGCGATCCCGGCCCGTACCCCTACCGGCATGTTGCGGAAGATGAAGGCCAACCCGATGATCGTGGCCGTCCCGGTCAGAAGAAACGGTTTCTGGTTGAAGGCCAGGATGTAACCGATCCCGACCACCGTGCCGGGCAGGGCAAAGGTGAGCATGGAGGAGAACTCCAATACCCCCTTTCCCGGGAAGTGTTGCCGTACCACCAGGAAGGCGATGATCATCCCCAGAATCCCGGCAATCGGCGTTGAGGCTGCAGCAATCAGGATGGTGTCCTTGAGATACTCTCCTCCGAACTGAAACGACCAGACGTAGTTCTCCAGGCTGAAGGAGTAATCGAAGGGCCACTGTTTGGTAAAGGAACCAACCACCACCGTGCCGTAGAAGAGGAGAATGGTGCCGGCCAGGCAGAGCACGATCCCACAGAGCGGATATTTGACATAGAGCGGGATCTGGTGAAGAGAGGCGGAAGAGGGCTTGCCGGTGATGG
>RFHZ01000881.1 GCA_003696125.1 Nitrospinota bacterium | reverse complement strand
GTATGGGCCTTTCAGGTCCAGCTCTCTGATACCCTGATGGGACCGGTGATGGCCAAATACGCCCTGGACCAGGGCTGGAAAAAGGGGGTACTCCTCTTTGGCAACACCGGCAGCGCCATCTCGGTCGAACGCAATCTCAAAGTCGCGTATCCGGCAGCCGGTGGGACCATCGTGGGAGACTTTATCATCGAGGAAGACCAGCCCTCCTATCGGGCCGAACTCCAGAGAATCCTTACCGCCAAACCGGATGTCATCTTCTTTGAGGTCGGTCCCAAGACCGCGGCAACCCTGTTCCGGGAATGGTTCCAGATGGCTCCCTCCTCTCTCCGCATCCAGTGGTTTGGCACAGACTTTGTGAACCAGTCCTTTATCCGGCAGGTAGGGCCAGACCTGGCCGAGGGGGTCCTCTCTTTGTCCCGGGGGCCGGCAGAATCTGAGCGCTATGAGGCCTGGAAGCAGAAGTACTACCAGATCAACAAGACCAGGGTGGTGAAGGCCCTATCGGAGTACGCCTATGATGCCCTGAACATCGTGGCCCTGGCCATCGAAGCTGCCGGGCATGTGAGTCGGGAGGGGATCGCGGCCAATATCCGTCGCATCTCTAACCCCCCGGGGGTGAAGGTGACCAGCTTCCCCGAGGGTGCCGCTGCCCTCCGTGCCGGTAAGGAGATCGACTACGACGGTCTCACCAGTCCGGCCGATTTCACCGATTTCGGCCTGGTGATCGGTCCGTATACCGTCAGCCAGGTCCAGAAAGGGAATCTGGTCCGCCTGAAGACTCTCATGCCTAAGGTGAAGCTGGTGGAGACCTTTGCCACGCTTCCGGAATAGGTGATTTTACTCTCTGCCCTGGAGGAGGGGCTGTCAGGCTTTCTATACCAGCATGGACTTCTTGCTCTCCAATATCTTCTTCGGAGTGATTCACGGGGGACTCATCGCCCTGGCCGGTGTTGGTCTGTCCCTCCAGTATCGCATCGTCAACTTCATTAACTTTGCCTATGGCGACTTCATGACGGCAGGAGCCTTTGCCGCCTATGTGTTGAGTCAATTCGGCCTCCCCCTCCCCATGGCCGTGGCAGGGGCGGTGCTGTTTGTGGCCCTGCTAGGAGTCGCCGTCAACCAGGTGGTCTTTCGCCCCTTGACCCGGGCAGGAGCGATGCCCTTGCTGGTAAGCTCTATCGGGGTGGCCTTTGTGCTGCGTTACCTGATACGGGCCGTATGGGGTCCCGATCCCCGCCGCTACGCGGTACCGATTCAGCGGGCCTTTCATTGGGGTCCCCTCTGGGTAACCCCCCTGGAACTGCAACTCTTGGGACTGTCCCTGCTCGGGATGGTCGGCGTGCATCTCTTGCTCCGCCATACGAAACTGGGGAAGGCCATGCGAGCCTGTGCAGATAGCTTAGACCTGGCCCAGGTCTCCGGGATTTCTACCGACCGGGTCATCGGACATACCTGGCTCCTTACCTCTGCCCTGGCCGCCCTCTCCGGGGTGATGTTCGGGTTGGCCATGCAGTTTGAGCCGCGTATGGGGTTCGATCTCCTCCTCCCGATCTTTGCCGCTATCATCCTGGGGGGGATAGGTAATCCGTATGGAGCGGTGCTCGGGGCCTTGATCATCGGGATCAGCAGCGAGTTGACCGCCGCATACTGGAGTTCTGGATACCGCAATGCGGTCGCTTTCCTGGTGATAGGGCTTCTCTTCTTCTTGCGGCCACAGGGACTTTGGGGGAATAGGGGATGAGCGGGATCCTCCATTTTTCGCTCACCATTACCATTATCACCCTCATCTATGCCCTGCTGACCCTCGGACTAAACGTGCAGTGGGGATATACCGGCCTGCTGAACTTCGGCCATGTCGCTTTCTTCGCCCTGGGAGCCTATACCTCGGCCATCGTCACCCAGAGCACACACGTCTATGGAGAGACCGGGATCGTGCCTGTATGGGGACTGCGTGCTCCTTTTGTCCTCGGACTCCTCCTGGCCATCCTGGTTGCCGGCGGGGTGGCTTTTCTGGTCGGTTTACCTACCTTGCGCCTGCAGGGAGACCGGCTCGCCATCATGACCATCGGCCTGGGAGAGGTGATCCGTATGGTGCTGCTCAACGAGCGCTGGCTTACCCGTGGATCGCTGGGATTGCGGGATATTCCTCAACCCCTGAAAGCGTTCCTCGGTCCCTGGTACGACTGGTTCTATCTGGGAATGGTGCTGGTAGGACTCCTGGCTGTCTATGCCCTGGCCCAGCGTGTGTACCACTCCCCCTTTGGCCGGGTGCTCCGCAGCATTCGGGAAGACGAGGTCGTTGCCCAGGCGGCAGGGAAAGATACTTTTTCCTTTAAGATGCAGGCATTCGTCCTCGGGGCAATGATCGCCGGAGCAGCAGGAAGCCTGCTGGCTCATTTTACCACGGCTCTCTTGCCGAGCGATTTCCTGCCTGAAGTCACCTTTGTGGTCTGGACAGCCCTCATCCTGGGTGGGGCAGGGAACAATAAAGGAGCGATCGTGGGGACCATTCTCCTGGTCGGGGTTTTCCAGCAGGCGACCCGCTTCCTGCCTACCCTCGGTGCTCCCTATACCGTTCCCTCCTTGCGCCTGGTGGTGGTAGGACTGCTACTGATCCTGGTTGTCCGCTTCCGGCCACGCGGATTGATCCCGGAAGACAGATACCAGGCCCGGTGAGTATCCACAGCCGGAAGACAGATGCCTGCTGCTGCATTGTCAGGGATAGGGGGTCTGAGGAGAGACCCTGCCGACTGTCTCCTCTACCACCGCCGGAGCGGTGGAGGTGGGAAAACGCCATGGCCATCCGGTTGTAAGAGAAAAACGGGGTGATCAGCCTGACCTGCCTGCTTTTTACAGGGGGAAATTAGTGTTTGACTCCCTGAGAGGTTTCTGTTAAGGTGTCAGACCACGATGCATTCAAGCGCAGAGGAGGGTTTATCCTCTACTCACGACATGGAAGATGGGTTTGGAGAAAGGAGGTTTGAACGTGCAGGCATTTGCATACGCTGCTCCGCGGACGGTGGATGAGGCTGTCTCTTTGCTTGCCCAGCACGGTGAGAGAGCGCGGGTCCTGGCCGGAGGAACCGACATCCTGGTCCAGTTACGGGAAGGAAAGCGTACCGTTGACCTGCTGGTCGATATCAAGCATATACCCGAGGTCAACCAGTTGACCTATACCCCGGGAGAAGGATTGCGCCTGGGGGCGGCTGTCCCCTGTCATAAGATCTACGAGCAGGCCGAGGTCGCTGCCGCCTATCCTGGACTGATCGATGCGGTCTCTCTGATCGGGGGAATCCAGATCCAGGGCAGAGCGACGGTGGGAGGTAACCTGTGTAACGCCTCTCCGGCCGCCGATACGATTCCGGCTCTTATCGTTCACCGGGCGACCTGCCTGATCGCGGGTCCACAAGGAACACGAGAGGTGGCGGTGGAACAGTTCTGTACCGGCCCAGGGGAGACGGTACTGCAGCCTGGAGAACTTCTCCTTGCCCTGCATCTCCCCCCTCCCCCGCCTCACTTCGGGGCGTACTATCTCCGCTTTACCCCTCGCAACGAGATGGATATCGCCGTGGTCGGGGTGGGAGCCTCGGTCGTGTTACACGAAGACCATACCCGCTTTGCCTCTGCCCGTATCGCCCTGGGGGCGGTAGCACCCACACCGCTGCTGGCGAGCGAAGCCGGGGAGGTGCTGACCGATAAGGTGATCAGCGAGGAGCATATACAGCAGGCGGCAGAGGCGGCACAGGCGGTGGCCCGACCGATCGACGATATGCGCGGAACGGCAGAGTATCGACGCCATCTGGTCGGAGTACTCACCCGGCGTGCTCTCCGGGGAGCAGTAGAACGAGCAAAGAAGGAGGCGTAGGCAATGCCCAGGAAGATACATGTGCAGACACGGATCAATGGAGAAGAGGTTGAATTCCTCTGTGAACCCCGACAGAGCCTGCTAGAGGTGCTGCGGGACGAACTCGGGCTGACCGGAAGTAAAGAGGGGTGTAATAACGGCAACTGTGGTGCCTGCAATGTCATTTTGGATGGAGTGCTCGTCAACTCCTGTCTCGTCCTCGGGGTGGAAGCGGAAGGGAAGGAGATCACCACCATCGAAGGACTGGCTGGCCCGCAGGGGCTTCACCCGCTCCAACAGAAATTCCTGGAACATGCCGCCTTGCAGTGTGGGATCTGTACCCCAGGCTTTATCATCGCTGCCAAGGCGCTCCTCGATAAAAACCCGCAACCGACAGAGTATCAGGTCCGTCACTGGCTGGCCGGGAATCTGTGTCGGTGTACCGGGTATGATAAGATCGTTCGTGCCGTGCTTGACGCTGCACAGGTCATGGCAGGAAAGGGAGGGAACGACTGATGACGACACCAACAGTATCTGGACAGGAGGCTTCTACGGCTCAACCCCAATACAGGGTTATCGGTACCCGACCGATCCGGCATGATGGTCTGGATAAGGTGACCGGTAGGGCACTCTACGGTGCGGATATTCGCCTGGCCGGAACACTGCATGGCAAGGTGCTGCGGAGTCCTCATGCCCATGCCCGTATCCGGTCGATCGATGTGAGCCGGGCGCTGGCCTTGCCCGGGGTAAAAGCGGTGGTCACGGCGCAAGACCTCCCGGATGTGACGGATAAGGTTGCCGATCTGGTGGAGGGCCCTATTCGCTTAAAGTATTTGAGTAATAACATTCTGGCCGGTGAAAAGGTGCTCTACAAGGGACATGCCATCGCTGCCGTGGCAGCCACCAGCCCCCATATTGCCGAAGAGGCTTTGGCACTGATCGACGTCGATTACGAGGTGTTACCACCGGTACTCGATGTGCAAAAGGCGATGCAGGACGATGCTCCCCTCTTGCACGAGGACCTGAAGACGACTTCCCTGGGAGAGCAGACGGACAAGGTCAGCAATATCGCCAGCCACATGCAGTTCAGACTGGGAGATGTGGAACAGGGATTCCGGGAAGCGGATATCGTGATCGAGCGGGAGTTTCACACGGCAACGGTGCATCAGGGGTATATCGAACCGCAAAATGCGACCGCCCTCTGGGATGCCGATGGCCACCTCACCGTCTGGTGTAGCACCCAGGGGGCCTTTACCGTGCAGGAGCAGTTGGCCGAGATCCTGCAGATACCGGTCTCCAAGATCAGGGTGATCCCGGCCGAGATCGGAGGAGGGTTTGGCGGCAAGATATGGGTCTACCTGGAACCGGTTGCCGCTCTTCTCTCCAGGAAGACCGGCCGGCCGGTCAAGATGGTGATGAGTCGGGCCGAAGTCTTCGAAGGAACCGGTCCAACCCCTGGCTCCTACATCCGGGTGAAGATGGGGGTGAAGCGGGATGGACGCCTCACCGCAGCCCAGGCTTACCTGGCCTACGAAGCCGGTGCCTATCCTGGCTCTCCGATTACGGCCGGCTGCACCTGTATCTTTGCCCCCTACAACATCCCGAACGTGTTGATCGATGGGTACGATGTGGTGGTGAACAAGCCCAAGACCGCTCCTTACCGGGCTCCAGGAGCAACCAATGCCGCCTTTGCCAGTGAGACGGTGATCGACGAGCTCTGTGAGCAACTCTCCATGGATCCTCTCGAGTTCCGGCTGCTCAACGGGGCAAAAGAAGGGGATCGCCGGGCAGATGGGGTGCCGTATGGTCGCATCGGGTACCTGGAAACGGTCAAGGCAGCCATGGAGCATGAACACTACCGTGCCCCCCTGGAAGGACCGAACCGGGGACGAGGGGTGGCCTCAGGCTACTGGTTCAATATCGGGTTCCAATCGAGCGTTTCCATCAGCGTGAATGCGGATGGGACGGTGAGCCTGGTGGAAGGATCTACCGATATCGGTGGTACCCGGACTTCGGTGGCCATGCAGGCGGCAGAGGTCCTGGGTATTGCGGCCGAGGATGTGCACCCGATCGTGGGGGATACCGATTCGGTCGGCTATACCAATGTGACCGGGGGGAGCCGGGTGACCTTTGCCACCGGCTGGGCTGCTTATGAAGCTGCCCAGGATGTAAAACGGCAAATGATCGAGCGGGCAGCCAAGATCTGGGAGATTTCTCCAGAAGAGGTGATCTTTGCCGATGGGGTCTTTATTCATGGTAAAGATCCGGAAAAGCGGATGACCTTCAAGGAACTGGCCGCCCGTATCAAGACCGGTGAGCCGGTGGTCGGGCGGGCCACGGTTTCTCCCCGAGGCGTCGGCGGGGGATTCGGTACCCATATCGTCGATGTCGAGGTGGATCCGGAAACGGGAAAGACCCAGATTTTGCGGTATACCGTGGTGCAGGATGCGGGAAAGGCGATCCACCCGAGCTATGTGGAAGGGCAGATGCAGGGAGGAGCGGTCCAGGGGATCGGCTGGGCCCTCAACGAGGAGTATTTCTATACGCCGGAGGGACACATGGCCAATGCCAGCTTCCTCGATTACCGTATCCCCACCTGCCTGGATCTGCCCATGATCGATACGGTGATTGTGGAGGTCCCCAACCCCGGTCATCCCTTTGGGGTCCGTGGCGTGGGAGAGGTGCCGATCGTGCCACCGGCGGCTGCCATTGCCAATGCCATCTATCGAGCCGTGGGGGTCCGGATGCGCCAGCTCCCGATGTCGCCAGGCCGGGTGATGAAGGCCATCCTGTCAAAAGGAGGAAACTAGGATGGCGGTGGTGTGGATACCGGCGTTGTTGCGGTCCCTTACCCGGGGAACGGAGAAGGTCACGGTGGCGGGTACCACCCTGCGTGAGGTGCTCGACAACCTGGATCGGCTCTATCCCGGGTTAAAGGAGCGCCTCTGTGAAGGAGGACAGGTTCGTCCACATATCACCATCGTGGTGGACGGAGAGATGGGGGTGGAGGGATTGCACCATCCGATAGGTGAGCAGAGTGAGATCCACTTCATCCCTGCCATAAGCGGAGGGTAGGCGGAACAGAGGAGGGGGGAGGGAGCACCTCTTTCCTCCCACCCTCATAAGGCAAAGGAGAGGGGAGATGGGAAGACAAACGGCACTGTATTTCGGATTGATAGGGCTTTTCTGGAGTCTGCTCGGTGTGGCATACGCCGGGCAGGTGAGTCCCCTCCAGGTGGTCGATCTCCGCTTTGGTACCGTGGTCGAAAACCGGGAACTCCAGGAAGAAGGGAAACTCTTTCCCTATGAGGTCGGACGGGTTTATGCCTGGACCCTGGTGCAGGGGGCAGAACAACCGACAACGATTACCCATGTCTGGTACGTCGATGAGAAGAAGGTCGCCGAGGTGCAACTGCCGATACGCTACAAGCGGCACCGCACCTGGAGCTCTAAGAAGATCTGGCCGGGAGAATGGCGCGTAGAGGTTCTCGATGCCGAGGGGAATCTCCTGGCCATGGGGACCTTTACCGTAGAGAAGTAGAGGGGTAAGGCTCAATCGCAGATACGCACGGTGGTTAAGGCCAGACCGACCCGGCCGAAGTGATGGGGAGTGGCCGGTGTCTTCCAGATGGGGAGGGCATTGACTTCGATGACCTGGCTGGTCTCCGGGATTTGAAAGCGAAAGGTGAGGAGTTGGGGAAGGGAGGAGACGTCAGGAAGCTCCAGGCAGATGCCATCCTTGCCCAGGTT
>RFHZ01000880.1 GCA_003696125.1 Nitrospinota bacterium | reverse complement strand
TCCTCCAGGCCAGCCCTCCTGCTCCGGCCAGATCAAAGGAGAGGATGGCCGTGAATCGCCGGTGACGGTGTAGCGCTCTGGCCACACGACGACACCAGAGGAAGGCGCCCGGATCGATCCAGAAGGCCCCACCCAGGCGGGGGACATGCGGATAGGCTGGTCGATGTACCGGGATTCCGTTTCGCTTTTCCCGGGCAACGATATGGGTATAGGTCCTCCATTTAGGAACCAGGGAGGCGAGGAGAGGGGGGACGTAAGGACGAGGTGCCAACACCTCCACCGCCTCGCAGAGCTGCGCAAGGGCCAGCACACTCTTCTCGTTGAAGATCCCGGAGAAGGGATGACCGGGGTGGGGATAAGAGGAGACGACGACCAAAAGCCGCATCTGTTGCCATTTATCTTCCAGTAGCCCGTCCTCCTCTGATGCGCCTGGGAACCCGCACGACCTTCTGCAGGCGGGGGAAGGGAGAGACACTGCTCCCACTGGCCGCAGCATAGGCCAGCCCGATCCAGAACAGCTTTTGATTGAACCAGGTTCCTTTCACGTTGATCACCAGGAGGGCCAGGAGGATGGCTATGGGCAAGACCCCTTGCGATCCCCCCCGTCCTTTCCAGGCAGCACACCAGCAGAGCCATAAGCCGGCGAAGAAGGGGAGGGCACCGAGCAGGCCGGTCTCGGTAAGCATTGACAGATAGAGGCTATGCGGGTCTCTCACCCTGAGGCCCAAACGGGAGCCCAATTCGTACCAGTGATTCACCGGTCCCCAGCCGGTAAGGGGCTTATCCAGGAACATGCTCCAGGCTGCCGGCCAGATCCGTTCTCGACCGGCCATGCTCCCTTCGTTGATCGTCTTCTCCCATCGTGCCCTTGCCGGTTCGTAGAAGTAGGAGAACCCGATAAGGAAGAGCAGACCGACAGCGATGATCAAACTTATCTTCCAGCGCGATCCCCTGACATGTGTCTGTAACCAGTGCCTGATCTCTTTTGCCTTCAAGAGAAAAGCGAGAAACCCGGTCATCAGGGCAATGATCGCTCCACGTGATCCGGTCAGCACAATGATAAACCCCAGCAGTCCCAGTCCTCCCCAGGTGAGGAGACGAAACCGTAACGATGTCTTCCCCTGTCCATAGGTCAGCCCGATAAGGGAGAGGAGCCCCAGGGAGAGGACAGAGGAAAAGGTGTTGGGGTTCACCCCGCTGGCCGAGATGCGTCCATGCCCTACCAGGCTGCTCGTTGTCCCGGCCACCTGGAAGAGGGCCAGCAGGATGCAGGAGGTAGCAAGCATCCAGAGGGTACCTCTGCTCACCTGCTCATGGCGCATCATGTTGTACGACAACCAGAACAGGACCAGCATCTGTACCAGCATAAAGAGGCGAGAGAGGATCGCTCCGGTGAAAACCGGATCCTGGAGGAGTCCCAGGATCATGTACACATAGAGGTAGGAAGCAAACCCCCAGAAGGCTTTAGGGGGAAAGTTATAACATATCCGGGGTTGGAGCAAGGTCCCTACGATAAAGAGATACCCTAGCATCTTGGCTATGGTGAACTGTCCTCTTCCCATACTCAGGAAGCTGGCATCGACGGCTTCAAAAGGGATGGAAAAGACAAAGGCATAGTAGACATAGCGGATGATGGGAATCGGTTCTTGCCCTCCACCGAAAGCCTTTACAACGAGCTGGCGAGCCCGGTACCATCTGGGTCGTGATCCGTTGAGGCCGGATAGGGGAGGGGAGGGGGAAAGCATGGGTTTTCTGTTCATAAACGGCGCACTCTTTTCAACTCTCTCAAGGTAAACAACGATTGACCACGAAGACCGATTTGCCCGAAGGGGGACTGGGAATATGCG
>RFHZ01000011.1 GCA_003696125.1 Nitrospinota bacterium | reverse complement strand
GGGTCACATCCTGGAAGATAAAGATCAACCCTCGCAAGACCCCCCTGTCATCACGAAAGGGGGAGATGCTCAAACCGAGATAAATCTTCTCCCCATCTCGTTTCTCAAAATCCCCTTCACAACGATAGAGGGTCCCCACCTGCAGAGTCTCTGGGTGGCGACAGATCTCCAGCAGGGTGGGCAGGCGAAAGAATTCGTAACAGGATTTCCCCTGCACTTCCTCCAGGGTAAAGCCGGTAATTCGCTCCGCCGCCTTATTCAAGGAGACGATACGGCCATCGATCTGGGTGATGAGCAGTCCACTACTCATGCTCTGCACGATGTTCTCATGAAATGAGCGCAGGTTGGCCAGATTCTCACTCTTTTCCTCCAGGGCCTTCCCCGCTCTGCGTAGACTCTCCGAAAGGTAGTCACTCAGGAAAGCCACCAGGAAAAAGGCGGCCGTATTCAAGACGCTCTTGTAGAGAATATAGGTTCCAGGAACGCTCAGGCTGTCCTGGCCCAAAAAGGGGACCGGGGTGATGAGTCCATAGAACTCCCCACAAGCCAGGCTCAGGTAGAAGAGGCCGGCCAGCAGGGCGATCGTATAGTTCCCGGGTCGCTGTAAGGTGATACTGGCCGTGATGATAGAGAGGATATAGAGGAAGGAGAAGACGCTTTCCACCCCTCCGGTCACATAGAGGATACTCGTTTCCAGGATGAGGTCCCCCAGAATCTGCAAAAAACAGAAAGCCCGGAGATTACGGACGTGGGGAAGGTGGAGAATATAGACCAGGGTGGCTCCATAGACACCGATGACAGGCCAGGATACGGGGAAGAGAGAGGCAAAAGGGGAATCCTGGGCTTGAAAGAAGAGGATTACTCCCCAGAAAAGGGTGACGGCAATGACACGCAAGGTCATCAGGATCTTGACCTTGCGGAGGAGATCGGCATTGCCCACCTCCCCCTCCTGTATCCCGAAGCGCTCTTGCAGCAACTGCCAGTTCATCCTTGTACACCTCATCTCTGCCCGGAGGTGGAGAGCCTCAGCTTCCTCCGGTAACCACTCCTGCCAGTTTAAAGATAGGGAGATACATGGCGACGATCATAAACCCGACCGTCACCCCCAGGAAGATCATCAGGGCCGGCTCCAGTAAGGAGGTGAGGGCAGAGACCGCCTGATCGACCTCCTCATCGTAAAAGTCAGCGATCTTCTCCAGCATGGCATCAAGCGCCCCGGTGGTCTCCCCGATTTCGATCATCTGGACGACCATGGGGGGGAAGACCCGTTTCTGGGAGAGAGGCGCGGCAATGGTCTGCCCCTCCTTGATGCTGCTGATGGTCGACAGCACCGCCTCCTCCACGATCTTGTTCCCGGCGGTGCGAGCCGTGATTTCCAGTCCATCAATGATAGGCACACCACTGCTGATCAGGGTGCCCAGTGTCCGGGTAAACTTGGCCACGGCCACCTTCTGAATCAAGGGACCAAAGATCGGGGTCTTTAAGAGGAACGCATCTACCGCCTTGCGGCCTTTCTCGGTGCGGTAGAAGCGTTTGAAGGCAAAGATGAGGCCGATAAAGACGGCAATACCGTGGAAGATATAGCGTCTGGTCAGATCACTCAGCGCCATGATCAGGCGGGTCGGGGCCGGCAATGTGCCCCCAAAATCGGTGAACATCTGGGCAAAGACCGGAATCACAAAGATCATGAGGAAGATGATGACCGAGACGGCAACGATCACAATCGCGGTCGGATAGACGAGGGCAGACTTCACCTCACCTTTCAAGGCCAGCACCTTTTCGATGTAACCGGCCAGGCGATTCAGGATCGTATCCAGGATTCCTCCCATCTCGCCGGCCTCGACCATATTGACGTAAAGATCACTGAAGATCTTGGGATGTTTACGAAGGGCACTGGCATAAGTGTCTCCCCCTTCCACATCCTTTTTGATCTGCGTGATAATCTGGGCAAAGGTTTTATTCTCTGTCTGATGGGCCAGGATGTCGAGGCACTGGACCAGAGGGAGACCGGCATCGATCATGGTGGCAAACTGCCGGGTAAAGACCACGATATCCTTCTCCTTGACCTTCTCTCCCAGGCCAGGGAGTTTAATCTCCCGTGGTTTCGGTTTGAGAGAAACCACGGTGATCCGCTGTCGGCGGAGCTGGATCAGAGCCCGTTCCCGGGATTCCGCCTCCAATTCCCCGTTGCGAACCGTCCCTTCCGGGGTTCTTCCTGTCCAGACAAATGTACGCATGCCTTTCCCCTTCAGTCTCCCATCGTCACCTTTAAGACCTCTTCCAGACTGGTTACCCCTTCCCGCACCTTCAGCAAGCCGCTGCGCCGCAGGGTACTCATCCCCAGGCGGACCGCCTCTCTCTTGATCTCTAAACTGGTTGCCCCTTCTAAGATCAACTCCTTGATCTCATCGCTGACCGGGAGGACTTCGTAGAGGGCAACCCGTCCCTTATAACCGGTTTTGTTACACCGCTCACATCCCTGGCCCCGGTAGCATGTAACACCCTCAGCAATCTCTTCTTCGGTAAATCCCACCTCCCGCAGCACCTTTTCCGGCACCTTTATCTCTTCCTTGCACCCCTCACATACCCGGCGGGCCAGGCGCTGGGCCACGATCAGCAGGACAGAAGACGCCACCAGAAAGGGCTCCACCCCCATGTTCAACAGCCGGTTGATGGTGCTGGGGGCATCGTTTGTATGAAGTGTACTCAAGACCAGGTGTCCGGTTAAGGCTGCCTTCACCGCGATCTCTGCCGTTTCGTAATCCCGAATCTCCCCCACCATGATGATATCCGGGTCCTGGCGCAGGAAGGAGCGGAGGGCAGCGGCAAAACTGAGGCCGATGCTCTCCCGGATCTGCACCTGGTTGATTCCTTTCAGGTTAAACTCTACCGGATCTTCGGCCGTCATGATGTTGATGTCAGGCTTGTTGAGTCGATCCAGGGCAGAATAGAGGGTCGTTGTCTTTCCGCTCCCGGTAGGACCGGTCACCAGCACCATGCCGTAAGGACTCTGGATGGCCCGCTCGAAATCGGCCAGGGCTTTAGGCTCAAAGCCCAGCTTGGTCATATCGAGCATCAGGTTCGATTTATCGAGGAGACGTAACACCACCTTTTCGCCAAAAAGGGTGGGCAGGGTTGAGACACGAAAATCGACCTCTTTGTCCTTGAGTTTGACCTTCATGCGGCCATCCTGGGGTAAGCGGCGTTCCGAGATGTCGAGGTCACTCATGACCTTGATGCGGGAGGTGATGGCCTGTTTGAGGCGTACCGGGGGTTGCATCACCTCATGCAGGGTACCATCGATACGGAAACGGATACGAAAACTCTTCTCGTACGGCTCGATATGGATATCGCTCGCCCGCTTTTTGATGGCATCAGCCAGGAGGACGTTGACCAGCTTGATGACCGGTGCCTCCTCCGAAGCCTTCTGCAATTCGTTGACCGAGATCTCCTCCTCTTCTTCCAACACCTCCATCTGCTCGTCAGGAAGGTGCTCCATGACGTCTCGCAACGTTTCGGCCGCATCATAGTATTGATCGATGATCCGGCGGATGGCGGTCTCAGAAGCCACCACGACCTCGACATGATAGCCGGTCATGAAGGTGATATCATCGATGGCATCGATATTGGAAGGGTCTTCCATGGCTACGGTTAGGGTATTGCCGGAGCGGCGAATCGGTACCACAAAGTGCTTCTGCACGATACTGGCCGGAAGCAGTTGAATAACCGCCGGTTCAATCTCTACATCGGACAGGTCGAAAAAGGGGACCCCATAGTGGCGACTGAGGAAATGGACGATCTCCTCTTCGGAGATAAAACCCAGTTTCGCTAAATTCGAACTCAGCCGTCCTCCCTGGGTCTTCTGATGAGCAAGAGCCTGCTCCAGTTGTTCTCGAGTAATCAGGTTGGCTCGAACGAGTAGCTCTCCGACACGTTCTGTCATATCACTCTACCCCCTCGTCTTCTCCCTCGAGGAGTCGTCACTGTTTCGCCTCCGTCTCCAGGGCTTTTCGCAACACCTTGCGTACCAGCACCAGGGGGAATTCCTCTCCTATCCAGTATTGAAAGGCCAGAGCCCCTTGATATAAGAGCATCTCCAGGCCGTCTAATATCTGGGCCCCTTGTTGTTGAGCCTGGTGAAGCAATGGGGTGATACGTGGACGATAGACGATATCGCAAACGAGGTGTTGCGACGTAAAGCGGTCGGGAGGAATGGGAAGCGCTCCCCTCCCTTCCAGTCCCAGAGAGGTGGCGTTAACGACCAGCTCTACTTCCGGTAATAAGTCGGCCAGTACCTGCCCGTCCCAGGGGACAACCAGACAGGAGGGGAGGGGTGTGTGCCGGTGAAGGTGGTCGGCTAAAGCTTCTGCCCGACTGGTGGTGCGGTTGGCGAGGACTATCTTCCTCACACCGGCCAGGGCGAGCTGCACGGCGATGGCCCTGGCTCCTCCTCCTGCCCCTAACAGGAGGAGGGTTTTCCCCTGCACCGTATAGGACCTCTCCCGCTCCAGGGCAGCCAGAAAGCCTATCCCATCCGTATTATGGCCGATCAGCTTTCCCTCCTGCTGGCAGATCGTATTCACCGCCCCGATACTCTGGGCCTCGGTTGTGAGTTGATCCATGAAGGACACCACCGCCTCCTTGTGGGGGAGGGTGACGTTGATCCCGCTGATCCCCAGGGCAGGCAGGGCCTGGATTGCCGCCTGGAGGGAAGAAGGAGCAACGGCAAAGGGGAGATAGAGATAAGGGAGGCCCAGATGCTGAAAGGCGGTGTTATGC
>RFHZ01000879.1 GCA_003696125.1 Nitrospinota bacterium | reverse complement strand
GGTATGACTATATCATTATCAATGAGAGGGTGAGCGAGGCGGTGGAGGAACTCAAGGCGATTATTATGGCCGAGCGCTGTCGCCTGCACGCCCGTGACCGGGATCTCCCTATTTTTGCCGAAATCGAAACCTATGCTCAGAAGCTCTCCACTCAAAGATAGGACGATCGCTTTAGGTGTAACCGGTGGGATCGCCTGCTACAAGGCGCTGGAGTTGTTGCGACTCCTCACCGCCCAGGGCGCACAGGTGCATGTCCTCATGACCGAGCATGCCCAGCGCTTCGTTACCCCGCTGAGCTTTGAAACCCTCTCCTATCACCCGGTCCTCACCGATATGTTCGCCCCGGCTGCGGAGAAGACCATGAAGCATATCTGGCTGGCCGAGCAGGCCGAGATGCTGGTGGTGGCACCGGCCACGGCCAATATCCTGGGGAAGTTCGCCCATGGCATTGCCGACGACCTCCTCTCCACCTTTTTCATCACCACCCGCGCACCGGTATTGGTGGCACCGGCCATGAACCCGGCCATGTACCAGCATCCCAGGGTGCAGGAAAATATCGCGAAACTCCGCCAGCAGGGGGTGGAGATCATCGAGCCGGAGTACGGCCGGCTGGCCGGTCCCGGGGAAGGGGAAGGGAAGGGACGGCTGGCCGCGCCAGAGCGTATCCTGGCCCGGATTGAGGATCGCTTCTGCCCCAAAGACTGGCAGGGGATCACGGTCCTGGTCACCGCCGGCCCCACCCGGGAGGCCCTCGATGCCGTGCGCTTCCTCTCCAACCCCTCTTCCGGCAAGATGGGATACGCCATTGCCCAGGCAGCGCAGCGACGAGGAGCCCGGGTGGTGTTGATCAGTGGTCCCACCCATCTCTCCCCTCCCCCGGCCGTGGAGTGTATCCGGGTGACCACTGCCCGGGAGATGTACGATGCGGTCATGGCCCATCTGGCAGAGAGTGATGTGGTCATCAAAGCAGCAGCGGTAAGCGATTTTCGTCCCCAGACCACCGCTCCCCATAAGCTCAAGAAGGAGGAGATGACACCAACCCTCCTGCTAGAGCGCAATCCAGATATCCTGGCCGAAGTCGGCCAGCGGAAAGGGAACAAGATCCTGGTCGGTTTTGCCGCCGAAACGGAGGCCTTTATGGCCAACGCCTGGAAAAAGATGGAGCGGAAAAATCTCGATCTGGTGGTGGTCAACGATGTGGGGAACCGGACCATCGGTTTTGGAAGCGATGAGAATCAGGTCCAGATCCTCTATCGAGATCGCCGGCAGGAGGAGCTCCCCCGTCTGCCGAAATCTGTCCTTGCCGATCTGCTACTCGACCGTATCCTCCCCCTGCTGTCACACCCTTCCCGGGAGGGAGCATGTCCCCAGATCTCCTGAAAGCCTTGCACCAGCTGGTCATCGATCTGAAAGGATACCTGATCTGCCAGCAGTACCTGGGCATCCGAGAGATTCCTTCTCCTTCCCCTCCTGCCTCCCCCCTCTCCCCATCTGCTCTGGGAGACCGGCGGCAGGCCATGGCGGAACTGAAGACCCGGGTCCTCTCCTGTACCCGCTGCCGGTTACACCAATCCCGCACCCGGGTGGTGTTTGGGGAGGGAAACATCGAGGCGGAGCTGATGTTCATCGGCGAGGCACCAGGTTACGATGAAGATCGCCAGGGAAGGCCTTTTGTCGGGAAGGCAGGGCAACTCCTCACCCGCATGATCGAGGCCATCAAGCTGAAGCGGGAAGAGGTCTATATCGCCAACGTCATCAAGTGCCGTCCCCCGGCCAACCGGAATCCGGAAGAGGATGAAATCGCCCACTGTGAACCCTACCTGCGACAACAGGTGGCCTTGGTGCAACCCAAAGTGATCTGTGCTCTTGGCACCTTTGCCGCCCAGACCCTGCTCCAGACCGGGGAGAAGATCTCCCGTCTACGAGGCCGGTTTCACTCCTATCAGGGGATTAAGGTCATGCCCACCTACCATCCGGCCTTCCTGTTGCGCAACCCCGAGTATAAGCGGGCCGTATGGAAAGATCTGCAGATGATTCAACGAGAACTCCGGAGGTAAGCAGAGGCGATACCCCAAAACAGGGGGTTGCATTCATAATGGAGGTATACTATACTGTGCACGGAAGAGTTTTCTCCCGCTAGGGGTAAAGGAGACCATGGAAGATTCGGTCAGTCAAATCTTAGGAAACCTGTTTGCCGTTGTTCTCCTTGTCTTTGTCAACGCCTTCTTCGTTGCGGCAGAGTTTTCTCTGGTCAGTGCCCGCCAGACCCATTTTGAAGAACGCTCACGGCGTGGGAGCCTGCTGGCCCGTACCGTCCTCCGCCTGATGCGCGATCTGGATCGTTCGATTGCCGCCACCCAGGTCGGT
>RFHZ01000878.1 GCA_003696125.1 Nitrospinota bacterium | reverse complement strand
TCTCTGCTCTGGCCAAAGATCGGTGGACCGATCATTTCATCCGCCTCTTTGCCCTCTCCGGTGTGGCGGTACCCCGCTTCTGGCTGGGAATCCTGTTTCAACTCTGGTTTGCTTACTACCTGGGCCTCTTCCCCATCTTTGGCCGCATCGATGCCAGTGTTCCCCCTCCGCCTCGCTTTACCGGGCTCTACCTGGTGGACAGCCTCCTGAGTCTCGATTTTGCCGCTTTCAAGAGCAGTCTTCAACACATCATCCTGCCCGCCCTCACCCTGGCCCTCTCCCCCATCGCCCAGATCATGCGCCTGGTCCGGGCCAGCATGATCGAGCAGACGCGCAAAGACTATATCTTGATGGCCCAGGCGAACGGGTTCCCTGCCAATCTGATCGTTTACAAGTACATGCTAAAGAACGCCTTCACCTCGACCCTGACCATCATCGGTCTCCTTTACGGCTTCTTCCTGGGCGGATCGTTTCTGGTCGAGACGGTCTTCACCTGGCCCGGGATGGCGCGTTATGGGATTCGAGGACTGATTCACAAGGATTTTAATGCCGTGGTCGGAGTAACCCTGGCCGTCGGTATCGGCTACTCCCTGGTCAACTTCCTGGTCGATATCTGCTACGGGTACCTCGATCCACGTATCCGGTATGGAGAGGAGCGGTAATGCTGGCGACAAAGCAGCGGACCCTGCACTATGCGGTACGGAAGGAAGAGGTGCTCCGGTCGGTGTATCGACTCAAAAAGAGTCTCCTTTCCCTGATCGGGCTGGCGATCTGCCTGGGTATGGTCGGCATGGCGATCTTTGCCCCCTCTCTGGCTCCCTATCCCCGGGATGCGGGTAAGGTGGTCCATTTTGACCGCGCCTTTACCCCGCCGAACGGAGAGCATCCCTTCGGTACCGATCAGATCGGACGCGATATCCTGAGCCGTACCATTTACGGAGCACGGGTCTCCCTCTCCCTGGGATTCATCGTCATCACCCTGGCCATCCTTATCGGGGTGCCGCTCGGGTTGATTGCCGGCTACTTCGGGGGGATCGTGGATACGCTGATCATGCGCACCACCGATGTCTTCCTGGCCCTCCCCTCTCTGGTGCTGGCCCTGGCCGTGAGTGCGGCGCTGGAGCCGTCTTACTGGCATACGGTCGTCGCCATCTCCTTCGGCTGGTGGACCTGGTACACCCGCCTGGTGCGGGGAGAGGTGCTTTCCCTCAAAGAGGAGCAGTTTGTGGAGGCGGCTCGCTCCATCGGAGCCGGGAAGTTCTATCTCGCCTTTCGCGAAATCCTTCCCAATACCCTATCGGTGATCATTGTCAAGGCCACCCTGGACATCGGGTACGCCATCCTGGTCGGTGCCTCGCTCGGGTTTCTGGGACTCGGGGTACAGCCCCCGACCCCGGAGTGGGGTACCATGGTGGCGGATGGGAGACAGTACCTGCCGGAGCGGTGGTGGGTGACCACCTTCCCCGGACTGGCGGTCTTCATCACCGTCATCGGTTTTAACCTGCTGGGAGACGGTTTGAGGGATATCTTTGATGTGGAACTCTGAACCGACTCCGATGCTCCAGGTCGAGAACCTGCATGTCTCTTTTGAGACCTTTGAGGGAGAAGCCCAGGTGATCCGGGGGGTGAGTCTGACCGTGCAAGAGGGGGAGACGGTGGCTCTGGTAGGAGAGACTGGTTGCGGGAAGTCGGTCACCATGAAGGCGATCCTGGGAATTCTTCCCCGCCCTCCGGCCAGGATTCCCACCGGGAAGATCCTC
>RFHZ01000877.1 GCA_003696125.1 Nitrospinota bacterium | reverse complement strand
GCCCATTGCCGGCCACCCCGGCTACCCCCAGGATCTCTCGCCGGCGAACGGTCAGGGAGATGTGCCTGAGCGCGGGCAGACCCCGGTCATCTGTGGCACTCAACTCCTTCACCGTCAGGATCTCTTCTCCCGGCTCTAGAGGGAGGCGTTGAGGCCGGGGGAGCATCTCCCGTCCCACCATCAGCCTCACCAGATCTCCCCTGGTCGCTTCCCGGCGTTGGAGAGTAGCCATCACCCGCCCCTGGCGGAGCACGGTGATCCGGTCGGCAAGGTCCATGACCTCATCCAGCTTGTGTGTGATGAAGATGATGGCATACCCCTGGCGAGCCATGCTCCGTAAGGTCCTAAACAGGAGACGCGTCTCCGGTGGGGTGAGCACGGCGGTCGGCTCATCCAGGATGAGGATACGCGCTCCCCGGTAGAGGAGCTTCAGGAGCTCTACCCGTTGCTGTTCTCCCACCGAGAGCTGCCACACCCTGGCCTGGGGCTGGACGGAGAGGCCGTAGCGGGAAGCCACTGCCTCGATCCGGGCGGTCAAGGCCTCCGGTGGCAGGTAAAAACGGGGAGAGGAGAGGCCCAGGATGATGTTCTCGGCCACGGTCAGGGAAGGGATGAGGGTGAAATGCTGGAACACCATGCCGATCCCGAGTTGCAGTGCCTGTTGTGGATTGCGGATCTCCACCGCTTTCCCGTCGATAACGATCTCCCCGGCATCGGGACGGTATACCCCGTAGAGGAGCTTCATCAGGGTCGTCTTCCCCGCCCCGTTCTCCCCTAAAAGGGCATGGATCTCCCCGGCATGGACCGTGAGATCGATCCGGTCGTTGGCCACCACTCCGGGAAACCGTTTGCTCATGCCGCGCATCTGGACGAGCGGGACCGCATCATTCCTGGTCGCCATGCTGTTCTCCCCTCTCTGTGTTCGCGCCCGGTGAAAAGCCTGCTCCCTCCTTTCAGCGAGGAATGACCGGGAGGGTGATGTGTGAAGGATGCAGCGCATCATGGTAGATGACCTGCGTGGCCGTGATACCATCGGAGCGGCTATCCTCTCCCAGGGGACGACCGGTATTCGGGTTGGCATCGTACTGGGGGAAGTGACTGCTGGCCACCTCGACCCGGATGGCGTGCCCGGGGAGGAAGAGATTACTGGTGGCGGTCAGGTCGATGGTATACCGGTAGATCCGATGGGGCTCGAGCAGGGAAGGACTCTCCAGCGAGTCGCGAAACCGGGCCCGGATGATCCCATCGGCGATATTGATGGCCCGGCCATCCGGATAGACGTCGAGGAGCTTCACCGTGAAATCGGTATCCACCACATCGGTTGCGGCCCAGATGGTCGCCTGGATCGGCCCGGTGACCTCTAGCGGGGACTCGAGAGGAGCACCGGTGTACACCAGCACGGTTCCCGCCTTCTCCACCACCCGCTGGTCGGCCGGTCCCATGGGGGTGATGGCCGGATCGCAGCAGGAACGGCCTCCAAAGCTGGGAGTGGGGGTCTGGGGAGCATAGGGGTAGACATCCGGAGGCTCCAGGGTGGGTGGAGTGGTATCCAGTACCCCGTCGCCGTTGAGGGAGTTGGCGTACCCGCGGCTGTGCAGGTAGTAGTTGACGTACCGGGTGCGGGCAGGTGGCCACTCCGACTCTGTACGCCAGCGATTCTCCCCCATGACAAAGAGGGTGACCGCCGGTTCGGCATCGACCTGGTTCTCTTTCCCCTTGAGCCAGCGATCGCACCAGCGGATGATCTCGTAACTGATCCGGTTCTTCGCCTCCTCACCAAAATCGATCTCCCCTACCTGGCGTCCCCAGGTGGTGTGGTACCAGGGACCGATGATCAGCTTCTGTCCCTCCCGTGCCTCCGGGGTGGCTCCCTTCTCCTGCAGGCCGGTGAAGTTACGTAGGGTACCGTCCAGGAAGATGTCGTACCAGCCGCCGACATGCAGGGCCGGTACGGCGATCTGGTGATGACGGCGCTCGATGCTCCACCGCTTCCAGTACTCATCATAGGTGGAGTGGGTGATCCAGTCGAAGAAGAAGGGAGGGATCTCCGGCCTTTTGAGCGGGGGAAAGTCTTTCAAGGGGAGGAAGCGGGTCCAGGAGGGGATGTTCAGAAAATCCTGGTGCAGCGCATATTCCAGGTTACCGAGCTTCTTCCGGCGGGCGATGTTTTCCGAGAGGAGGAGGGCCCAGGATTCGGCAAAAGCGAGGAGGAGAGCCCCTCCGCGATAGGTCCACCCTCTGTAATAGTCGGAGCCGGTCATGCAGGGAACGATACAGCGGAGATGGGGGGGACGGGCAACCGCGGCCAGGAGCTGGGTGGCCCCATGATAGGAGATCCCGATCATCCCCACCTTCCCATCGACATAGGGAAGCGCTGCCACCCATTCCACCGTGTCATACCCGTCCTGCTCCTCGTAGAGAAAGGGATAGAAATCCCCTTCCGAACGCCAGCGTCCCCGCGTATCCTGCACCACGACCACATAGCCGTGCCGGGCAAACCAGGAGGGATGCGCGTAACTGGAGCCGCCGATCCGCTTGTCGTACGGGGTGCGCTGCAGAATGGCCGGTAAAGGCTCCTCTAGGTCGAGGGGACGGTAGATGTCTGCGTACAGGGTAACCCCATCACGCATGGGAACGGCGACATCGGTTTCGACCAGGATATCCTTCCCGATGGTGTACTGGCTCATCCTCTCCTCCTTGCCAGGGCATTGCCTTTATCCTTCTCCCGTCTCCAGGAGAACCATGCCGGTATCTCTGGGCCTCATTGTAGCCTTTCCTTCTGCTCTGGTCAACGAAAAGGTGAGATTTCCCTTGCCCGAACAGGAAAAATCCTCTAAGATGTGATAGGTAAACCTCTGGAGCTTGATGGAACAGGGAGGAAGAAAAGGAATCATGCAGCCAGTGTACCTCGACTATAATGCCACCACCCCCCTCGATCCGGCTGTGCGAGAGGCCATGCGTCCCTATATCGAGGAGCACTTTGGCAATCCATCCAGCAATCACTACTGGGGACAGCAGGCCAGGCAGGCGGTCGAAGAGGCCCGAGCAAAGGTCGCCGCTTCCCTGGGCTGCTCGGCAGAAGAGATCATCTTCACCAGTGGGGGAAGCGAGTCGAACAACACCGTGTTGAAAGGAGTGGCCTATACCTATCGAGAGCGAGGGAACCACATCATCACCTCCCAGATCGAGCATCCGGCTATCCTCCAGCCCTGCCGTTTTCTCGAACAGAACGGCTATCGTATCACCTATCTCCCTGTA
Source organism: Nitrospinota bacterium (assembly GCA_003696125.1). Classification (GTDB taxonomy): domain Bacteria; phylum Tectomicrobia; class Entotheonellia; order J063; family J063; genus J063. Next base: position 271 of record RFHZ01000877.1, on the reverse strand, counting down.
GACAGGTATGGCTGGGTCGATCCGGAAGCGGTGCGCAGGGCGATTACGCCGGATACCATCCTGATCAGCATCATGCACGCCAACAACGAGGTCGGTACCATTGAACCGATCGAGACGATCAGTGCCCTGGCCCGGGAACGCAACATCCTTGTGCATACCGATGCGGCGCAGTCGGTGGGCAAGATCCCGGTCGACGTGGAACGTCTGGGTGTCGATTTCCTCTCGGTTGCCGGACACAAGCTCTATGCCCCCAAAGGGATCGGTGCCCTGT
>RFHZ01000092.1 GCA_003696125.1 Nitrospinota bacterium | reverse complement strand
GACCCTGACTTTCATCAGGTGGAAAAGATGGTGGCTGTTGAGTGGCTGTAGGAGGTATCTTGGGAGAATGATCATGAGTAAGACCCTGAATAAGCAAGCGGTTGCTCGCTGGCTGGTCGATCAGCAGGCCCTGGCTGAGCGAATTCAGGCGGAACGGGTGGCTTTTCTCCTCTCTCTTACCCCGGAGCGTTCTCTTCGGATATATCTGGGACTGCAAGATTTCACCTCATACAGGCGGGATGTACCCTCACCAGTGCTGGTAGCCATGCGGCAGGCCCTGTGTCGAATAGGAGAGACCCAGGATGAACGTGCTTCGAGCGGCGATTGAGGTTGCCCGCTTTCTTGAAGAGCAGGAAGTCCGTTATTTCATGATAGGGGGGCTGGCCCTCCAACACTGGGGTGAGCCCCGCCTGACCCGGGATGTAGACGTAACGGTTCTGGTCGATCCGGAAGATCTGGAATCTTTTGTAGACAGGGTGCTGGAGCGGTTTTCTCCCCGGATAGCAGATACCAAACCTTTCGCGTTACGCCATCGCGTGTTGCTCATTGCTACCGATCAGGGGGTCCCTGTGGATATCTCCCTGGGTATTCCGGGGTACGAGGAGGAGGCCTTTGCCCGGGCCGTATGGGTGAAGTTTCCAGCGGGGGAAAAGCTGCGACTTGTCAGTCCTGAAGATTTGATCATTCACAAATGCGTTGCCGGGCGCCCCCGGGATGCAGAGGATGTGGAGAGTATTCTTATCCGTCAGCGTTTACGCGTGGATCTAGACACTATTCGCCAGTGGCTGGAAGCCTTCCGACCCATCATAGACACCCACGACCCTCTCGCCTTCTTTGAGCAGGCCCTGACCCGGGCCCGGCGTTCTCTAGAGACAGGAGGGGATCTATAATCGCTGGTTCTACCCCTTAAGACTCGAACCTCACCTCAGTCTCCCCTTTCCCCAGAATCGATCTACTCCTCCCCTTGCATTTTCTCCCAGAACTGCTATAATGCAAATAGTTTGCGTTTGGGAGGGTGGGTGGCAATCAGGGAACCTATACGCACAAGGAGAGTGATCATGGAGCGACAACTGGTGCAGATCATCGAACACCTGTCCGCGGCAGGATACCGGATCACCAAACCCCGGCTGGAAATCCTGAAAATCCTCCTGACCACAGCGGTGCCGATGCGGGTGGAAGAGATCTTTGAGCGCATAGAAGACAAGCGCATCAACCTCTCCTCCATCTACCGCAGCCTGCAGACGTTTACGACCCTCGGCGTGCTCAAGAAGGTCAATTTCCATGAGGATTTTAGCCGGTACGAACTCTCCGACCACTACCGGGAACACCATCACCACCTGGTCTGCCAGGAGTGTGGGAAAATAGAGGATTACCTCGACTGTGACCTGGAGAGCATCATGCAAACGGCGCAGGAGAAGTACGGATTCAAAACCACAGCCCATGATCTGGAGCTGTACGGCGTGTGCAGCCGGTGTCAACAGTAGAGAGGAAGAGTGATGAAACGCTGGCTACCGGTCTGGCTTGCCCTCTGCCTCAGTCTCTTCCCCTTTTCCGTGGGAGTCGCCGCTCCCCTCCCGGTGGTCGCCACCTTCAGCATCCTGGCCGACCTGGTGCAGAACGTGGGGGGAGAGCAGATTAGCCTGCACACCCTGGTCGGTCCCACTGGAG
>RFHZ01000876.1 GCA_003696125.1 Nitrospinota bacterium | reverse complement strand
GGGGGGGTCAGCTCCCGCAGGGTCGCTATGCCTGCCCGCATCGCCATCGGGTTTCCGTTAAAGGTTCCGGCATGCGGAATCTTCGGTGCACCGGTAGTTGCATCAAAAGCCGCCATGATATCGGCCCGTCCCCCAAAACCACCGATGGGAAACCCTCCCCCGATAATCTTGCCCAGCACGGTAAGGTCCGGGTGAATACCGTACCATTCCTGTATCCCTCCTGGCGCTACCCGGAAGGTCTGCACCTCATCGAAGATCAGCAGGAGGTTCTGCCCGTCGGCCAGTTCCCGCAGCAGTTCCAGGAAATCTCGCCGTGCCGGGATATACCCGGCCGAGGCCAGGACCGGCTCCACGATGATGGCTGCCAGCTCATCACGATGCTGCTCCACCAGCTTCCGCGTTGCCTCGCTGTTATTGTAGGGAAGGATGAGGACATCGGCCAGGGTATGAGGAGAGATGCCGGCAGAACTGGGGATGGCGGCAGGGGATTCTACCCTTCCCGCCTTTTGGGGATCGACCCGCACGCTGATCGTCATCGGATCTGAGGTACCATGGTATCCCCCTTCAAACTTGGCGATCTTGGTCTTCCCGGTAAAGGCACGGGCAGCGCGTAGGGCCATGATCACCCCTTCCGTTCCACTGTTGGTAAACCGCACCCGGTCAAGGGAAGGGATACGCTCCACGAGCAAAGCTGCCAGTTCTACTTCCGGGAGAGTCGGGTTGGCAAAGGCCGTCCCCTTTTCCAGTTGCTCCCTGGTGGCCTGCACCACGGCCGGGTGACAGTAGCCCAGGATCAAGGAGGTTGCGTTGTTGAAGAAATCGATCCGCTCGTTCCCATCGATATCGTAGATGCGGCACCCCTCTCCCCTCTCCACATAAAAGGGGAAGGGGGGAAAGAAGGCGGTGAGACGGCTGTTGCCACCGGCCAGGACACGGCATGCTGCGGTAAAGCGGGCCTCTGAGCGGGGATTCTGGCGGCGGTATTCCTCGAGTTCTTCGGCAAAGCTATAGACACGACGGGCAACGTCTGAAACGGGTATTGATTGAGCCATGGGTCTTCTCCCTGTTCAATCTTGCTGCTGGATCCGGGCCAGTTCTTGCTGTACCAGGGCATTCACCACCTTCCCCTCTGCCCTCCCGGCGACCCGTTGCATGATTACGGGCATGATCTGGCCCAGCTTTCTCCCTCCTGTCTCCGCGATAACGGCGCGGATCTCGGCTCGTAACTCCTCTTCACTCAGGGGGGGAGGGAGATACTCCTCGATGATCGCCGCTTCAGCCAGCTCTTTCTCTACCAGATCGCTCCGGTGTCCAGCCTGGAATTGTTCTGCCGCCTCTTTCCGTTGCTTGAGCAGCGTTGAGAGCACCCGCAAGACCACCGCATCGGTAGCCTCGTCCCCTTTCTTCTTCTCCTCCACCTGAATGGCACTCCACACGGTACGGAGCGTCCAGACCCGCCGCTCATCCTTTGCCTTCATCGCTGCCACCAGGTCTTGGTGGATTCTGGTCTTGAGTGACATCGCTCTCCTCCCTCTATTCTCATCCGCCAGGACTCCCTTTCCCAAACGGTTATAGAAAAAGGTAACGAAAAGCCGGTCAAAAGTCAATCGGTGTCGCTTCTTTTTCCTGCCCCCAAGGGGAAAAGGGGTGGAAAGGGGAAAAAAGGAAAAATTTTTGCATTTCCTTATTGACAAAAGGAGATTTTGTGGAGATAATAGCGTGTGTTTGGGTGATAGGGAGGGGCTATACAATCATAACTACCTGTGGTATAATAGGTTATACGCCAGCAGGCTCCAGACCATTTTCCCCGCACAAGGAGGCGGGTCGGGAAAAGGGGAGGAGTTATCCGTTTGTATATAAGGAGAAGGGAGCATTCACACGCAAATACGAACGGTTGGAGGAAGCTTTAGCGTAATGGAAAAGGAGTAGTGCAATGGCTCAAGTTACCTTGCAGAACCTCACCAAGAGGTTTGACAAAGTGGTGGCGGTGAACAGAATTAACCTCGAGATCCAGGACAAGGAGTTTGTGGTTCTCGTCGGGCCGTCCGGATGTGGGAAGACAACCACCCTGCGGATGATCGCCGGCTTGGAGGAGATTACGGACGGGACCATCCTGATCGGGGACCGGGTGGTGAACGATGTTCCTCCCAAAGACCGCAACATCGCCATGGTCTTCCAGAACTATGCCCTCTACCCGCACATGAACGTGTACAAGAACATGGCTTTTGGACTGAAGCTCCGCAAGACCCCCAAGGACGAGATCGACCGGCGGGTCAAGAGGGCGGCCCAGATCCTCGGCATCAGTGATCTGCTGGATCGCAAACCCAAGCAGTTATCCGGTGGACAGCGACAGCGTGTGGCCGTGGGGCGGGCCATCGTGCGTGAACCGGAGGTCTTTTTGTTCGACGAACCGCTCTCTAACCTGGATGCCAAGCTCCGTGTGCAGATGCGTAGCGAGTTGATCAAGCTCCACGACCAGCTCGAGGCGACCATGATCTACGTGACGCACGATCAGGTGGAAGCGATGACCATGGGCGACCGTATCGTGGTCATGAAAGACGGCTTTATCCAGCAGGTCGGCTCACCCATGGAGGTGTATAACCACCCTACCAACCAGTTTGTAGCCGGATTTATCGGCAGCCCGGCCATGAACTTCTTCCCGGGCAAATTGATCGCCGAAAACAACGCCCTCTGGGTCGATCTGAAAGACTTCCGCATCAAGATCCCGGAAAAGCGAACTCATCTGTACGAACACTACCGAGACAAGGCGGTGGTCTTCGGAGTACGGCCAGAGGATATCTACCTCCGTCCTCCTACAGAAAAGGGGAGAGAGTTCCAGACGGTGGAGGCCGAGATCGAAGTGGTGGAGCCGCTCGGGGCAGAAATCATCATCGAGCTTGCGCGGGGAGACCACACCTTTGTCGCCCGGGTTGAACCGCAGACCGAAGCCAAATCTGGTAACAGAGTCACCGCCTACTTTGACATGAGCCGCTTCCATCTCTTTGACGCGGATACAGAGCGCAACATCGTACAGCCGTAACCCTGCAGGAACCTCCCCGCACCCGAGAGCCAGGTCCTCTACCAGGACCTGGCTCTTTTTTATCTTTCCCGTTGCCGGAGAAGGCTGCGTCGTCTCGCCTCTCGATTCGCCTGGCGTACCGCGTGAGGGATGGGGGTGAATTCGTTGAGAAAGGTGGTACGAAAAGCGGCAAACCTCCCCTCCAGAATCGCCGTGCGGATCTCACGCATCAGTTGCAGGAGAAAAAAGAGGTTGTGGATGGTGGCCAGCCGGTAGGCGAGGAGTTCCTCTGCTTTGAACAGATGGCGCAGGTAAGCCCGGCTAAAGGTACGGCAGGTGTAGCACTGGCATCCCTCCTCCACCGGTCCAAAGTCCTTCTTGTACCGGGCATTGCGGATATTGAGTCGGCCGGTACGCACCAGAAAGGCACCGTTACGGGCAATCCGGGTGGGCAGCACGCAGTCAAAGAGATCGATACCCCGCGCCACCCCCTCAACCAGATCCTCTGGAGAACCGACTCCCATGAGGTAGCGGGGTTTTTCGGCAGGAAGAAGGGGAACCGTCAGGTCGAGGATCTCGTTCATGACCTCCTTCGGTTCTCCCACACTCAATCCCCCCACCGCATAGCCGGGGAAATCGAGTTCCCGCAAGAAAGAGGCGCTCTCCCGGCGGAGATCAGGGAAAGTGCCTCCCTGCACAATGGCGAAGAGGAGCTGATCGTTCCGGGTATGGGCAGCCAGAGAACGCTCTGCCCAGCGATGCGTCCTCTGTAAGGCCTGCTGGTTATAGGCATGATCGCTGGGATAGGGGGTGCATTCATCGAGCGGCATGATGATGTCTGCCCCCAGTGCCTCCTGTATGGCAATGACCTTCTCCGGCGAGAGCATGTGAAGACTCCCGTCCAGGTGGGAACGGAAGGTGACCCCCTCCTCATCGATCTTGCGCTGGTGGCTGAGGCTAAAGACCTGATAGCCTCCACTGTCGGTCAACAGGGGAGCATGCCACTGCATGAAACGGTGTAATCCTCCGGCCGCCTGGATCACCTCGGGTCCCGGCCGCAGGTAGAGATGGTAGGTATTGGCCAGCACGATCTCTGCCCCCATTTCCCGCAGTTCATCCGGCGTCAGGGCTTTCACCGTAGCCTGGGTGCCCACAGGCATGAAAGCCGGGGTATGGATGATGCCGTGCGGTGTCTGTAAATACCCTGCTCTCCCCTGGGTCTGTGGACAGCGGGCAGTGACCTGGAAGGAAAAGGGAGCAGGCATCTATTCAGGGGTCTCTGTCGGAGAGGAGGAGAGAAATTTCTTCAGGTGTTCGATCTCCCGGCTATGTTCACCGAAATTCCCCTGCATGGTGGTCAACTCGCTCCGGATCTCTTCCAGGTTCTTCCGCATCTGCTGGGCAGCTCTGGCCAGTATGCGTAACTGCCGCTCTTGCGACAAAAACCGCTGCTGTACCTGGGTCCGGAATCTTTCCCAATCGCGGACCACCGCAGGGAAAGGGTCCTCTACCGTCTCCTGCGGAGCCATCGGATAGCCAGCCGCCACCTCCCCGGCAGGCAGGAAACGCCGGCCCATGAGGAGATAGAGCAGAGCAAAGATGAGTAAGGCCACCAGCACCCCTTCCACCAGGCTGAACAGGAAGAGGGGGGAGGGGAGGGAAAGGGAGAGATCTTGCTGAAACCAGCCTTTTACCTGATCCCATAACAGGGGAGAGGTAAAGGCGCTGTAGAGGGGAGTGGGCTGATCCAGGAAGGCGCGGAGGTCCTCCATCTCTCCGCGCAGGGTAGCCAGATGTTCCTTCAGACTCCGCACCTCCCTCTCCAGTATCACCTCCTCCAGAGAAGAAGGGAGAGGAGCGGGCTGTTCGGGTTGTGGGGTGACGTTCTGGGGTGGAGCCGGAGTAACCGCCACCGGCGAAGGAGAAGGCGTGGCCTCTTTGGCCTGGACCACAGGTGCAGGGGCAGGTGGAGGTGTTGCTGCCGTTGGCTGATCTTGTGGAGTGGGGACCGAGGTCTCTGCAACCAGGAGCTTCTTGAGGAAGCGGTTCTCTTCCTTCTCCAGGACTCGCAATGCCCCCTTCGCATAGCCGGGCTGATAGGGCTCGAGTTCCTGATAGGCTACCCGTGCCTCCTGAAAGAGGTTTTTGAGCACCTCTTTCCCCTTCCCGGCCTTCTTGGCTTCAAGATATCTTCCCCAGAGGATGTTTGCCCTCCACTGTTTCTCCAACCCTTCCAGTTCACGCTTCAGGTAAAACCGGTTCAGGAGAAACCCTGGTCCTTTTACCTCCACTTCCAGATCGGTCAACGCGGTAAGCTTCAGTAAAATGGTGCGCCCACCTCGTAACGATGCCGTTACCTGTGCCGGCTCCTGTACCCTGGCCTTTACCTGTACCGGAGCGGTCTGCCGGGGGAGGAAGAGGGCCAGATGAAAGTAGTATTCTCCTCCCCGGATAGTCTGTAAGCGGATGTTTCCTAAGGAAGCGCTTGTGGGGACACCAGCGAGTTGGGTAAAGGGGAACAGGATCAAGGCGGAAATGATGAAGGCGTTCAGGAGCTTTTTCATCTCTCCTTCCCTTTCTATGAACTTATCTCATGTGCGACAAGGAAACCTCGTTCTCCCTGCCCAAGCATACCCCTGTCTGCTGAAAACCTTCCCCTCTCTCCGATTGTCATTTCCGAAAAAACGTGCTATGCTTGCTTTCAAAAACTGAAAGCCGGGTACAAAAAATTCACATATATCCTCTCTTGTACCCTAGCATTTTTTGTCGCTTCTGTCAACTAAATAATCATAAATTACCGGACACCTGCCCGGGAAAACGGGGACAGAGAGCCTATCACGTCGAGGGAGAAGAGGAGAGAAGTGGAACCACTGGCCAGTGCACTGCAGCGATACAGACAGAAAAGAGTGACCATCATGGGACTGGGAAGCTTTGGAGGAAGCATCGGCCTGGCCAAGTTCCTCTGCCAGGCCGGGGCTCATGTCACCATTACCGACCTCAAGCCGGCAGAGGTTCTACAGGACTCGATCCGGCAGTTAAGCGGCTACCCGGTCACCTTTGTCCTCGGAGAACACCGGGAAGAAGATTTTTCCTCTCCTGATTACCTCTTTATCAGTCCTGCCATTCCCGAAGACTCACCCTATCTCGCCCTGGCCAGAGCAGCAGGGGTGCCGATTGACACCGAGATGAACCTCTTCTTCCGGCTCTGCCCGGGAACAATCGTCGGTATCACCGGCAGTCATGGAAAGACCACCACCACCAGCCTCACCGGTGCCCTGGTGAAACATGTCTATCCCCGGACGTGGGTGGGCGGGAATATCGGTCGCTCTCTCCTCCTGGACCTGGATAAGATACGCCAGGATGATCTCGTCATCCTGGAGCTTTCCAGCTTTCAGCTCGAGGATCTGCAGGCAATGGAACAGAGTCCCCCTATCGCTGCCCTGCTCAACATCTTCCCCAATCATCTCGATCGCCATCGTAGCATGGAGAACTATATCGAAGCCAAGATGGGGATCTTTCGCTACCAAAGACCGGAAGACCGGGCGATTATCAATGCGGACAACCCGATCCTGCGTACCCTGACCTCCCGTATCCCTGGCCGGCAGATCTACTTCAGTGTGGAGAAGCCGCTGGACAGAGGGGTGTACGTGGAGGGGAACTGGCTGGTCAGCACCCTGGGCAAGCAAAAGGAGAGGGTCTGCACCTTAGAAGACATCCCCTTGCTGGGAAGGCATAATATTGCCAACGTGGCTGCCGCCATCGCCATTGCCCAGACCTGTGGCGTTGCAGAAGCGACCATGCGCCCCATTATTCAGAACTTTACCCCTGTTCCCCATCGACTGGAATTGGTTGCCGTCAGGGAAGGGGTGCGGTTCTACAACGATTCGATCGCCACCACCCCTCAGGCCACCCTGGCTGCTTTGGAAGCCTTCTCTGAACCGATCCTCCTCATCGCCGGGGGGTACGACAAGGGGATCCCCTTTGATCGGTTAGGGAGGGTGATTGCCCGCCGGGTCAAAGAGGCTTTCCTCATCGGGAAGAGTGCCTCGCATATCGCCAGAGCCATCGAAGAAGGGAAAAAAGAGGTTGGAGGGGAGAGCACAGCAGAGATCACCTTCTGTCCTGATCTCCCTGCCGCGGTGCAGCAGGCCTGGAAAAAGGCGAAACCTGGTGACATCGTCCTCCTCTCACCCGCCTGTGCCAGTTACGACCAGTTCCAAAATTTCATGGAACGGGGAGATCTCTTTAAGAGGATCGTGCAACAGCTCGGCACCCGTGGCTGACCCTTGAGGATTCTGTGTGCCAGGGAAT
>RFHZ01000091.1 GCA_003696125.1 Nitrospinota bacterium | reverse complement strand
CCTTTTGGGGTACAGAGAGGAGGAGATTGAACGGCTCTATGCAGAGGGGGTCCTCTACATCCAGCCTCCTCCGGCAGGGCAGCCAGCAGCAAACGAGGGCTAAATCCGCAAGCCGGCTACCACATACTTCTGGGCAAACAGGGTAACGATCACGCAGGGGATAAGGGCCATGGTGGCGGTAGCGCTCATCAGGTGCCACTCGATGCCGAGTTCATGCACGTACTGGGCCATCTGCACGGTGATGATGGGGGTACGTCCCCCGGTAAGGATCAGGGCAAACATGAATTCGTTCCAGGTATAGAGCCAGGCCAGGACAAAGAGTGCCGTCACCCCAGGCGTAGACAACGGCATGATCACCTTGATCAGGGCCCCCCAGCGAGAACACCCATCGATGAAGGCCGCATTCTCCAGGTCTGGATCCAGGCCATCGAAAAAGCCTTTCATGATCCAGCTAAAGAAGCAGACGTGGATGGCGATGTGGGGGAGGAGCAGTCCCAGATACGTATCGAAGATGCCCAGGTACTGGGTGACCAGGTAGAGGGGCAACACCCAGGTGATGTAGGGGATGGTCCGGAAGAGGTAGATGGTTCCGAACCAGGTGCGGGGTGCCCAGCCACGGAAACGGGAGAGCACGTAACCACTGGGAATGGTGACCAGGAGTGAGAAGACGGTGGCCAGGGTGGCGATGGCCGCACTGTTAAAGAAGGCTTCCTGGATGCGGGGAACCTTCCAGGCCTCGTAGAAATTGTGGAGGGTAAAGTTGGTGGTCCGCCAGACATAGTAGACCTCGTCAGCCGGCTTGAGAGAGGTGAGCACGATCCAGAAGACCGGGAAGGTGATGATCAGGCATACCGCCAGAATAGCCAGAGCGAAGAAAGGTTTTTTCCACCCTTTTTTCATCAATCTTACTCCATCAATCCCTAATAATGAGTAACGAGTAATGAGTAACGAGTAATGAGTGATGAGGACTGAGGACTGAGTGATGAGTGATGAGTAATGAGTAAAACCTCTGTGCCTCTGTGCCTCTGTGCTTCGCGCTTTTAGTATCTCTGTCCCTTACCCAGTCCCCAGTATTGCCAGCCTACAGCTCACTCAGATAGTACATGCCCTTATAGAGCAGAATCCCGATGACCATGATGATCACCGCGCCGACCATGGAAGCGGCAACCCCCATATCGACATTCCCAAATTCAAACGCCTCCCGGTAGGCGAAAAGACTGAACGTCTCCGTCATCCGTGCCGGCTCTCCCCGCGTGATGGTCCAGACCAGGTCAAAGGTCCGGAAAGCATCGATGGCCCGGATAACAATGCAGACAAGCATGACCGGTCGCAGCAGGGGGAGCGTCACCTTGCGGAATACCTGCCAGGAGTTTGCCCCATCGACACGTGCCGCCTCGTGTGGTTCCGGGGGCAGGGTCTGGAGAGCGGCCAGGATGATGACGGTATAAAAGGGGGTCTGCAACCAGATGTCGGTGAGCATCACCACGGCAAGACTCCACCAGCGGCTGACCAGGAAGAGGATCGGTTTAAACCCGAGCCATTTCAAGAAGACATTGATGATACCGAATTCACTGTTCAACATCCAGGTGACCATGATGGCCGTGACCACCGGGGCCACGGTCAGGGGAAGGATCACGATGGTGCGTACCAGATTCATGCCGGGAAACCTGCGGTTTAAGAGGACAGCTATGGCCAGCCCGGCAATGAGCCCTCCGGCCACGGTCACGAACATGTAGAGAAAGGTATTTCCCATCACCGTGGTCCAAAAGTGGGTGTTGTGGAAGAGCTCGCGGTAGTTCCAGAGGCCGATAAACGGGTACTCGTCTTCCCAGAGGCTCCAGCGCCGTAAGCTGGCGTTAAACCCCATGATGATCGGGATGATCTGAAAGCAGAGCATCACCAGCACGGCCGGCAAAAGGAGACAGGCGATGAAGCGTCCCCGCTCTCCCATGCCCAGAAAAGTCCAGCGCCGGTAATAAGCTTCCTCCACCGCCTGTCGCTCGGCCAGTGTCTCTGGCAAAGCCACTTCCGTTTCTGTACCTGTCTCTCTCTCCATACCCCTTTCCCTGCTTCTTCTCTCGACTAACAAAAGCCGTCACCCCCACCGGGAAGGGCGACGGCTCCTCGCTGTGTATCGTGGCCAGAGTTACGGCGTGCACTCCGGTGGCCGGCACAGGGCCCGATGGATGACCCGGGCAGCCTCTTTCAGGATTCCAGGGATGGCACTCCGATCTTTGGCCGTCACCGCTTTAATGGCATAGGTGGAATACATGGAGTGGAGTTTAGGCCACGCCTTGAAGTAATAGGCAGGTGGGACGAGATTCTCCGTCATCATCAGCACAGAAGCCATCTCCCGGTAGAGCGGGTCGGTCTCCATCAGCTTCTTGTGCACCTCCATATTCACCACCTGTCCCCCCTGGCTCTTCCACATATCGACCTGCACCTCCTCGCTGGCCGTCAGCCAGTCCAGCAGTTGCATGGCCAGCTCCTGCCGCTCTTTGGAGATGAATTTGGGAATGGCCCAGGCCCAACTGGCATAGAAAGAGATCTGCTTATCGGCGCGTGGTCCTATGGGATACCTGGCAAATCCCAGCTTTCCAGCCACCTTGCTCTTCTCCGGATCGTTAAGCGTCGCGTAGTAGACATTGTCTGCAACCGTCATGGCCGCATTGCCGGCCATGAAGACGGCGTTGGCCTCGGTACGGGTATAGCCGGCCATGTCGGGCGGTACAATCTTATAGGTGTGGATATTATCCCACCAGAACTCCATGGTGTCCTGCATACAGGGCTTATCCATCATCGTGGTCCACTTGTGCTCGGCCAGGACCTTGTTGTTACGGACGTACTTGGGTTCCAGGATATCACAATTATTCGCCCACATGGCCCAGAGCAGGCTAAACCAGGTGTGAGGGTACTTCATGCCGCCTACATACCCGTACTTCACCTTCCCCTCCTTCTGGAGGCGGACACTCAATTCTTGAAACTCTTTCCACGTCTTGGGCACCTCTTCTGGCTTGATCAGGTCCTTGCGGTAATAGACCAGGGGACCGGTAATCACGAAGGGAACGGCGGTATCGACCATCTTTCCGTCCACCTCGCACACGAAGATGTCATCAAGCAGGAAACGGTCGATGAGTTTCTTGGAGGGCACCCCTTCTACACTGGCCAGATAGTTGCACCACAATTGCCCCCAGTCATCATTGTGCCAGATGATATCGTATTCGTCCGATTTGGCTTTGAAAGCATTGGTGATCTTTTGCAGATAGACCTCGTAAGACATCGGGTGTTCAACCAGCTCCACGTCATGCTCCTGGGCCCACTTCTTCATCCACTTCACACTGTTGAGGTGAATGGGATGAGACATGTAGGCAATGGAGAGGCGTTTTTTGGCCAGGGCCGGCTGCACACCGATTGCCCACCCGACCATCACGGCGAGACTCAGGATGAAGAGGACCGAACACAGATTACGCACTTTCATAGAGAACCCTCCTCTCTTTTCCGGTGTGGCTGTTTTTCCCACCACCGAAGACAAGGTACCACCATCCCCTACTGCTGAGATGCATTCACGTCTTCCACTTCGTGCCCACTATATCCCAGGGGGAATAGCGTGTCAAGAGAAAATGCTCCTGCCTTACTCATCGGCTCGCTG
>RFHZ01000875.1 GCA_003696125.1 Nitrospinota bacterium | reverse complement strand
ATCTACGGTCTCAATATCGAACAGATCGCGGAAGTGCTGACGGCACGGGAAAACCTGGCGCAGGAACTGGAGCAGATCCTGCAGATGCTGGCCCAGGGACAACTCTCCCCGGCCGAGCTGGGCAAAGCGGAGAGGAACCTGGAGCAGTTGCTCGCCCTCAAGGAGGGGGCCCTGAGCGATGAACTCCGGAAAGCCCTGGAGACGTTACGTTCTGGAGATGTGAAAGGTGCCCAGGAAATCCTGAAGACCCTGTTACGCCAACAGCAACTGGCCGAGGATTATGATAACCTGAAAAAGGCCGAGGAGACGTTACAGAAGTCGGCGCAAACCCTGGGAAAACTCCCCTCCACCCTCCCCGATGATCAGGGGGCAGAGTATGCCGAGGGAGGAGGGATGATGTCGGATACCGGGGAGATCGATCCCAACGCGATGAGAGGGACAGCAGAAGGGGAGGATGATATGGCCGGGGGCTGGAGCGAAGGGGATAGCCGGGTGATCTCCCGCCGTCCGGGCTCAGCCAGCGGGCCAGAGAAAGAGGGAGCGCGGCAGCCCCTGGAAGACAGGGAGGGCTCACCCCTGGCCAGCAAGATCGAAGGGCAAACCGGTGAGGGGGATATTCACCGGGTCTATATCAAAGCCCTTCCCCTGCCGGCCCAGAGCTCTCTCCCCCTGGAAGAGGTTATGGTCCGGTACCGGCAGAGTGTCGAAGAGATGATGGTTAAAGAGGATATCCCTCTCCCTTACCGGGAGTACATCCGCAATTACTTTTTGGCCATAGGCCTTGTTGAGGGAAGTGATGGAAAAGAGTAGAGTCATGGAAGAGCAGAACTCCGAGAAGATTGCCGAGCAGGCAGCAGAGCTGCAGAAGGCTTATCAGCAGGTCACTGCCGAGCTGGGCCGGATCATCGTGGGACATCACGACGTGATCGAAGGGGTGTTGATCACCCTCTTCTGTGGGGGACATGTCCTGCTGGAAGGGGTGCCGGGACTGGGGAAGACCCTGCTGGTCAAGAGCCTGGCCAGGGTACTCGATCTCCGCTTCTCCCGCATCCAGTTCACCCCAGACCTGATGCCGGCTGACATCATCGGGACCAACGTGGTGATGCAGGATGAGATGAATCGCCGTTTCTTCACCTTCCAGCGGGGACCGATCTTTGCCCAGATCATCCTGGCAGATGAGATCAACCGGGCCACCCCCAAAACCCAGTCCGCCCTCCTGGAAGCGATGCAAGAACAGAGCGTCACCGTAGGGGGAGTCACCCACAAACTCGAAACCCCCTTTATCGTCCTGGCTACGCAGAACCCGATCGAGATGGAGGGAACCTACCCGCTCCCTGAGGCCCAGCTCGATCGCTTCTTCCTCAAGCTGAACGTCAGCTTTCCTACCCCGGAACAGATCGGTGAGGTGATCGATAGAACCACGTACGGCGAAGAGGTGGAACTGAGGAGCGTGCTCGATGCGGAGAGGATCACGGCCATGAAAAACCTGGTCCGTGCGGTACCGGTCGCCTCCCATGTCAAGGACTACGCCATCCGGCTGGTCCTGGCCACGCATCCCGATTCCCCCTTTAGCTTTGACCTGGCCCGTAAATATGTGCGCTACGGGTCCAGTCCCCGCGGAGCGCAGAGCATCATCCTGGCCGCCAAGGCCAAAGCCCTCTTTGAAGGACGCTTCAACGTCAGCTTCGACGATCTCCGCCATGTCGCCATCCCCAGCCTGCGTCACCGCCTCATCCTCAATTTTGAAGGGGTGGCAGAAGGGATCGACCCGGCAACCATCATCAAGGAGATCCTGGAGAAGCTGCCGGAGGTGGTCAAGAAATGACTGGAGTAACGCTGTCAATCGCTTTCCAAAGGAGAGGATCATGGAACGCCCTACGCTACAGGATGTCTTCAGAGCGCGGAACATCATTCGCCGCTACCTTCCCCCTACTCCCCTCCTCCCTTCGGCTCCTTTGAGCCAGATGTTCGGCTGCGAGATCTACATCAAGTACGAGAACCACCAGCCGATCGGCGCCTTCAAGGTGCGGGGAGGCCTCAATCTCCTCCACTCCCTGAGTCCAGAGGAGCGGAGCCGGGGGGTCATCACCGCCTCTACCGGAAACCATGGGCAATCGATCGCCTATGCGGCCAGGGTCTTCCAGACCAGGGCGGTGATCGCCATGCCGGTGGAATCGAATCCGGATAAGGTGGAGGCGATGCGTCATCTCGGGGCAGAGATCCTCTTCCACGGCAAGGACTTTGACGAATCGCGTCTCTTCGCCGAGCAGCTTGCCCGGGAACAGGGATACCGGTACGTGCACCCGGCCAACGAACCGCTCCTGGTGGCGGGCGTGGGTACCATCGGCCTGGAGATCATCGAAGCGGTACCGGACATCGATGTGATCATCTCCCCCATCGGTGGGGGGAGCGGGGTCAGCGGCAATGCCATCGTGGCCAAGACCATCAATCCCCGCATCCAGATCATCGGGGTCCAGTCGGAAAAGGCCCCGGCCGTCTATCGCTCCTGGAAGGCAGGGAAGATGATCGAGATGGACACGGTAGAGACCTTTGCCGAGGGACTGGCCACCCGGGTCCCCTTTGCCCTGACCTTTGGGATCATCCGTGATCTGGTGGATGAGATCGTCCTGGTCAGTGAGGATGAGCTCCGCCGCGCCATCCTCCTGCTCCTGGAAAAGACGCATAACCTGGCCGAAGGGGCAGGAGCAGCTTCTACGGCCGGGGCCTGGAAGATCCGGGACCGGTTGCAGGGCAAGAAGGTGGCCCTGGTGTTGAGCGGGGGGAATCTCCCCCTGGCCGTCCTCCAGGAGATCATAAACCAGCACCATCCCTTGTAAAGGCCGATGCAGATTACCCCTCTCCACGCCTGGGATCTTACCCCGCAGGAGGCCATTGCCCTGCAAAACCGCCTGCGCCGGCTGGTCGTCCTGGAAGACTATCTGAGCGAGGTCCGCCATATCGGTGGGGTTGATCTCTCCTTTGCCCGGGATAGTGATCAGGGGTGGGCAGGGGTGGTCATCCTGCAGATGCCGGAACTGACCCTGATCGAAAGTCAAACGGTGACCGGACCGGTCCCCTTCCCCTATATCCCTGGCCTGCTCTCCTTTCGTGAGCTCCCCCTGCTCCTCCAGGCCTTGGAAAGGGTCGAGCACACGCCAGATGTCATTCTCTGCGATGGACAGGGGATCGCCCATCCTCGCGGCCTGGGGATCGCTTCCCATCTCGGCCTCTTCCTCAACCTCCCGACGGTGGGTGTGGCCAAATCGCGACTCACCGGGTACTACCGCGAACCCGATCCCCTGCCCGGGTCCTACACCCACCTCTATGACCGGCAGGGGAGGGTGATCGGTGCGGTGCTGCGTACCAAGCCCCGCACCAAACCGCTCTTTATCTCTCCCGGGCACCGTATCACCCTTGCGACCGCCCTCACCCTCGTCATGCAGTCGCTGCGGGGATTTAAACTCCCGGAGCCGATCCGGCAGGCTCACCAACTGGTCAACCGCGCCCGCCGCTCGGCTCTTTAGCCCCCTCATCATTCTTTCCTAAAGCTTTTTCCACTTTCTTCCGATAGGAAAGACAAATTCCTCTTGCTCACTTTGACCCGGTACAGGCTGTCCAACCGTTTTGCGCATGGATGAACACGGAGTGCAACGTTTTCAAAGCCTCATCACCGCTCAGACCGGATTGCATATCCGGCCAGAAGAAGGGGAACGACTCGCCCAGATCCTCCAGACTCGCCTGGAGCAGCATCACCTCTCCAGTGCAGAGGAGTACTGCTCCCTGCTGGCCTCTGACACGCCAGCGAGTGCGCGGGAATGGGAAGTACTCGCGTCGCTACTGACCGTCGGGGAGAGCTACTTCTTCCGGGATCAAGGACAGTGCTGGCTCCTCCAGGACCGGATCCTCCCAGAACTCATTGCTCGACGCAGCCAGGAGCGCTCGCTCCGCATCTGGAGTGCCGGTTGTGCCACCGGAGAGGAACCGTACTCCCTGGCCATCCTCTTAGATCAACTGCTACCGGGATACACGGGGTGGAACATCCTTATCCTGGGAACCGATATCAACCCCCAGGCCCTGGAAAAAGCCAAACGAGGCCTCTATGGCGCCTGGTCCTTCCGGCTCGTCGATCCTGCCGTGCAAAGACGCTACTTTATCCGGCACAAGAAGGGCTGGGAGCTGGTGGAGCGAATACGGAAACGGGTCATCTTTCAGGTGGGAAACCTGCTCAGGGACCCCTTTCCCAACCCTTCTTCCCCGTTGCACGACATGGACCTGATCCTGTGTCGAAACGTCTTCATCTATCTCCAGCAGGAGGCGGTAAGGCGTATTGTGGCCAAGCTGGCCGCCACGTTGCGCGAGGGAGGGTACCTGCTCACCGGCCATGCGGAGCTGCCTCCCACCCACTCCTTACCCTGTTTACAGAGCAGGGTGTTTCCAGAATCGGTAATCTACCAGCGGGAAGAGCAGCGGCAGGGAGAGGAAAGACGAGAAAGGGGCAGGGAGAGCAGACCGCTTATCAGGAAAAAGTTCCTGCAGAAGAAACCTCTTCCCCTATCTGGGAAAAGGGACCGGGAGCCACCGGCCGGGGTTTCCCCCACCTGGGAAGAGGTACAGGATCTCTTCCAGCGGGGGGAGTATATCCTGGCTATCGCCAAAGGAGAAGCCTTGCTCCACAAGGACCCCCGGCATGTTGATACCCTCTGCCTGCTGGCCCGGGCCTATGCCAACAGGGGGAAGTACGACCAGGCGATCCGCTATTGCCAGCAGGCACTGGCCATAGATCCCTTTGCCCTTCCCCCGTACTACCTGCTGGCCCACATGGCCGAAGAGCAGGGGGAGATCGAAACGGCGAAACAACATCTCAAAAAGCTCCTCTACCTCTCCTCCACCTGCATTGTGGCTTATCTCGAGCTGGGGGCCCTGTACAGCAGGGAGGGGAACGAGATGCGGGCAGAAAAGATGCAGGCCACCGCCTTAGAGCTCCTCTCCACCCTTGCCCCTGAGACCGTGGTCGATCCGTACGGAGAGCTGACCGCAGGCGAGCTACAGCAACAGTTGTCTGTCGCAGAGGAGACCAGAGGAGCGATGGCTCCACAGGGAGGGGGAGGACTCCATGCCTGAGATTCCCTATCTGATCTTCCGCTTACACGAGACCTTTTACGGAGTAGAGGCAACAGCCGTGCAGGAGATCCTCTGGCTTCCTGAACTGACCCCCCTCACCCAGGCACCGGGTCACATCGTCGGGACAATGAACCTGCGGGGAAGAACCGTGCCGGTCATGGATCTCGGCCTGCGGCTCGGCCAGCCCAGACAGCGCTATCAACTCACCGATAACGTCATCGTGCTGGCCCAGGGAGAGCAGCGGCTGGGGGTGATCGTCACCACCGTCTACGATGTCCTTTCCCTCACAGAGACGGCGATGGAGGAGGTGCCCCTGCACCAGGAACAGCAGCCCGACACGCCCCGGATCGTCACCGCCCTGGCTCATGACGGGGAAAAGACCTTCCTGCTCTTGAATCACCAGGCGTTGCTGCACGATTCCCTTACAGACACCTCCCCGGAGGCGCTCCCCTCTCCGGCTTGCGCCTTTGCCGTTTCCGAGGAAGAACGCGAGGTCTTGCGAGAACGAGCCCGACAACTCCGCCAGGCACCAGAGAGCCGGCAGGAGAGCGATACGCTCTCCCTTGCCGTTATCCGGCTGCACGAGGAGCATTTCGGGGTGGAATTAGATGTGATACAGGAGTTTGTCCGTTGTCCCCAGATCACACCCATCCCCTGCTGTCCCCCCTATATCGTGGGGGACATGAACCTCCGTGGCAACATCCTCACCATCGTGGATATCCGGATGGCCTTACACCTGCCGCTCACCCCTCCCCGCTCTCCGGCCGAGATCATGGTGGTGCAGGTGGCCGACCTCCAGGTCGGGGTGCTGATCGATGCGGTATGCGATGTCATCTCCCTGCCTTCCCCGGATATGCACCCGGTTCCGGTTGCGGTGCAGGTTCCCGGCCCGGAGTATCTCCAGGGGACGGCCGTGTACAACGGGAAAATACTCGGGGTGCTCGATTTACCCAAACTCCTGACCCGGGAAGACTGGATCATCAATGAGGAAGCATGAGGCAAAGAGGAGGCAAGAGCGGTGAAGCTAAAGACCCAACTCATCACCATCATCGGCATCGTGGTTGTGCTGCTCATGATTCTCAACCTGGTTGTCTATTACCAGATTACCCTCCTGCGTGACGACAACCAGATCATGAGCCGCCTGGCCTTATTCCGGGGACTCGCCCAGCGGGTGGTCACGCTGGAGCTGGCCGGCCAGTATGCCGAATCGTTGATCACCGAAGCAGACAAAACACTGCGTGTCCTGGTTCAGGGGGATGATGTCTCCCGGAAAGCGGTGCAGGAGAAAACGGTGCGTGCGGCTCTGCAGGAGCTGCAGACCGCCTGGATCCATCTCCAGGAAGCGATCCAGGCGTTCCGACAGGACCCTGCCCAGAGGGAACAACTGCTACAACAGGGTGAGGAGGTCTTTACCCTGGCCAGCACAGCCGTATCTGAAGCGGAAACCCTCTCTACCGGCAAGGTAAAACTCTTGAAGGCTCTCCAGGTCTCTTCACTCGCTCTGAACCTCCTCTTTGTCGCCGGGATCTGGCTGATCGATCGCCGTATCTCCCGTGCCTTGAGGGAGGCGACCCATGCCATCTCTGCCACCACTGCCGAGCTCAGTGCCACGGTAGAGCAACACGAGCAGACAGCAGCCCAGCAGGCAACGGCGGTCAATGAGACCACCACCACCATGGATGAACTGGAGGCCTCCTTCCACCAGGTAAAGGACGAGACCGAATCGGTAGCTGACAGGGCCCAGCAGGCGTTGAACCTGACCGAAGAAGAGACGGAAATCGTCAAGCAAACCCTGACCAGCATGAGCAGTCTCAAAGAAAAGGTGGGAGCCATCGCCGAGCAGATCCTTCGCCTGAGCGAGCAGATCGGCCAGATCGGGGACATCACCGATCTGGTCAGCGATCTCGCCAACCAGACCAACCTGCTGGCACTCAATGCCGCGGTGGAGGCGGCCCGGGCCGGAGAGCATGGGAAAGGGTTTGCCGTGGTTGCGGCCGAGATCCGTAAACTCGCCGATCAGAGCAAGCGGTCGGCAGAACGGATCAACGCGCTTGTTGCCGATATACAGCAGGCCACCAACTCCACGGTGATGGTCACGGAAGAAGGGACCAAGACCGTGGATCAGGGGACAACCCTGGTCCAGCGGACTGCCGAGGCTTTTGAAAACCTGGCCGGCTCTATCCATAGCGTCTTCGAGAGCAGCCAGCAGACCTTACTGAATGTGAAACAACAGGTGGCAGCGGTCAAACAGGTGGTGGAAGCGATGCGGACCATCAACGGTGGGGCCAGAGAGACGGCCAACGGGATCAGCCAGACCAAACTCGGCATCCAGCAGCTCAAGGACACCATAGGAAACCTGCAGCGCATCGTGTAGGAGGACATCGTGATCGAAGATCAGGAACTCCGCACGCTGTTCAAAGCAGAAAGCGAAGAGCACCTCCAACTCCTCGAACAGGGGTTACTCCGTCTTGAGGCCGACCCGAACGACCAGGCCACACTGGAGGAAGTCTTCCGGGAAGCCCATAGCCTGAAAGGGGCTGCCCGCATGCTCGGGATCACCAGTGTAGAACGACTCGCCCATCAATTCGAAGATGTGCTGGGTGCGGCCAGGCGGGGACAGGGTCCCCTTGCCCCGGAGAGTATCGACCGGCTCTACCAGCAACTGGATACGCTT